>NZ_RZTF01000224.1:0-6707 GCF_004023175.1 Mesorhizobium sp. M7A.F.Ca.MR.362.00.0.0 | reverse complement strand
GCTCGACACCGGTGATCTGGCGCACGAAGGTCGACTTGCCGGCGCCGTTGTCGCCCATGATGGCGACATGCTCGCCCTTGCGCAGTTCGAAATTCGCCCCTTCCAGCGCGTGCACGCCGCCATAGCGCTTGGTCAAGTTTTCAGTCTTCAGGACGATGTCTGACATGGTCATGCCCTCATTGCCCGCAGGCGTTGGCGCCACTGGTCGAGAACCACCGCACCGACGATGATCACACCCTTGACCATCTCCTGGTAGTAGGCGTCGAGGCGCAGGAAGGTGAAGCCGGAGATGATGACGCCGAAGATCAGCGAGCCGATCACCGTGCCGATGATCGAGCCGCGGCCGCCCGACAGGGAGACGCCGCCGATGACCGCCATGGCGATGGCGTCGAGCTCGTACATCACGCCCATGCCGGACTGCGCGGTCAGGTTCTTGGAGCTCAGCACCACGGCGGCGAGCGCAGCGAGAATGCCGGCGATGACGTAGACCAGGATCTTGTGGTTGGCGATCTTGATGCCGGACATGCGCGCGGCGTCCTCGTTGGAGCCGATCGCGTAACAGTGCTTGCCGTACCTGGTGTAGGTCATGATCAGCTGGAACAGGATGGCCAGCGACAGGAAGATGACGACGGGCATCAGGCCTTTGCCGATGCCGGCGAAACTCTCGGTGGGAAACGAGATCGGCTGGCCCTTGGACCACCATTTGGCGATGCCACGCGCGGTCACCATCATGCCGAGCGTGGCGATGAACGGCGGAATGCGCGTGTAGGCGATCAGCGCGCCATTGACCAGGCCGGCGAACAGGCCGCAGGCGATCGCCACCAGCAGCGGCACGATGACAGGCAGGTCCGTCCAGCCCTGCGCCAGGAACATCGCCTTGGGATTGGGGTTGCCGTTGACCGTCGCCACCTGAGCGAAGCTCATGGCGATCATGGCGGTCGCGCCGACGATCGAGCCCGAGGACAGGTCGATGCCGCCGGTGATGATCACTTGCGTCACACCGATGGCGATGATGCCGACGATCGACACCTGCAGGATGATGATCTGCAGGCGCGCTTCGTTGAAGATGCCGCCGACGTCGCTGCGTGTGTTGAACAGGAAGCTGTCGCCGAGAAAAATGCGGCCGATCAGTTCGAAGATGACGACGAGAATGACCAGTGCCAGGAAAACATTGAACTCGGCCGGCCATGTGCGCTTCTTCGCATCATAACCGACGCCGCCCACGCCATGAGATGTCTGTGCCACGTATTCTGTCCTCCATCAGCCGCGGTCGCCCTCGCGCCTGCGGCGCTGAGGGAGAGAGGGGAGCGGCGCTGTCTTGATCGAGAGCGCCGCTCCGTATCGAACCGTTGGCGGCTCAGTTCTTCTTCAGGAACTTGTCGATGTTGGCTGGCGTCACGAGCTGGAAGGGCACGTAGACCTTGTGCTCGACCTTCTCGCCCTTGGAGAGCTTGAGCGCCGCATCGAGAGCGCCGGCACCCTGGCCGGCGGCGTCCTGGAACACGGTCACGTCGAGGTCGCCCGCCTGCATCGCGGCAAGCGCGTCCTGGGTGGCATCGACGCCGCCGACGACAACCGTCTTCATGTCGATGTTGCCGGCCTTCATCGCCTGGATGGCGCCGATGGCGCTTTCGTCATTGTTGGCGATGACGCCGTCGAACGGCTTGCCGGTCGACAGCCAGTTGGTCATCAGGTTCTGCGCCTCGTCGCGGTTCCAGTTCGACGTCTGCTTGTCGATGATCTTGATGAAGCTGCAATCCGGCGTCGCGATCACATCGTCGATGTCCTTGGTGCGCTGCACGGCGGCCTGGTTGGAAAGCTCGCCCATGATCACATAGACATTGGCTTCCTTCTTGCCGGCTTCCTTGAACAGGCGGCAGACTTCCTTGGTCTCGAGCGTGCCGGAATCGGCTTCGTTCGAGGCGACGAAGGCCTGGTTGTCGGGCAGCGTGTCGACATTGACCGGCTCGCGGTTGACATAGACCAGCGGGATCTTGGCTGCGGCGGCGGCGTCCGACATCGCCTGCGTGGCCGAAGTGTCGACCGGGTTGACGATGATGGCATCGACGCCCGAGGCGGCGAAGTTCTTGATCTGGTCGAGCTGCTTGGCAACGTCGTTCTGTGCGTCCTCGACCTGCAGCTCGACGCCGCTCATGCCCTTGGCCTGCTCGATCATGCCGTTGCGCAGCACGGTCAGGAAGTTGTCGTCGAACTTGGCCATCGACACGCCAACCTTGGCGGCCAGGGCGGATGAGCTCATCAGCGCCGCGAAGGCGACGCCCAAAATCAATTTCTTCATTGTGTTTCTCCTCCACATATTGGTGTCCGGTTTCACCGATTTATCCGGAATCCCCGATCTCCCCGGGGAATCTCTCCCTGATGTCTTTTCTGTTCCGGGTGACGCTTGCCTCCTGGCTGGAACGTCAAACCCTCCGTTTGAAACAGATATTCCGGAACGAAAGAACCAAAATACACAGATGATGAAATATTTATTCCATTTCACATCGGGGCGTCAAGGGCGATTCCGCGGCCTGCGGGCCGATTTACGCCTCGCTCTGATGGATTCTATCATTTGCCTCGGCGGCCTTGCGCGGCGGCGGGCTAGATGTTTTCCGGCAGATAGATGTCGAAGGGCAGGAAGGTCTGCCCCGGAGCGTTGGCGGCGCCGGTCTCGATGGCATGCGCCATCAGGTCGACAAGCTCACGGCATAAAGCGGCAAGCGGGGTCGAGATCACCATGGTGAGGATATTGTCGGCGAGTGCCGCGCGCGATTCGGCGTTGATCTCGTTGCAGACGACCACCGGCATGGTCGCGGGCTTCGCTGCCCGCAGCGCCGAAACCGCGCCTTCCATGCCGCCGCCCGCGACGTAGCAGCCGGCAAGATCCGGATAACGCGCCAGAAGATCGATCATCGCGTCATGGGTCACCTGGTTGGCTTCCAGATTGACCAGCGTTTCAAGCACGCTGAACTCCGGCGCATGCTCGCGGAAGAAGGAGCGAAAGCCGATCTCGCGCAGTTCATGGCCGTGGAAGCGGTGGCTGCCGACGAAGAGGGCGACCTTGCCGGGCCGCTTGGCTGCCTTGGAGATCATCCATGCGGCGGTGCGCCCGACCTTGCGGTTGTCGAGGCCGATATAGCCCTCCCGGATGCCGGCGGCAAAGTCGGACAGCACCGAAAAGACCGGCTGCCCTCTAGCCTTCAAGGTTTCCACGACCGCCGTCAGGGTCGGATGGTCCGGACCGACAACGGCGATGGCCCTCGATTTCGCCGCCAGCCTGCGCATCTGGGAGGCGATCTCGTCGGGAGCCAGGGAACTGGCGAAATCGATGGTCGCAACGCCACGGAAGCGTTGCGATTGCGAGATGGCCAGTTCGAGTTCCCGCGCGAAGTCGCCGTAAAAGGCATCATTGCCCCGCAGCAGCAGGAAGCCCAGCCGGTACTCCGGCAGTTCCTGGCGCATGCGCTGCTTGATGAGGCCGGCGGCGTGATAGCCGATATCGGTAGCGGTCTCGTAGACGCGGCGCGCTGTCTCCTCGCGCACCGGCAGCCGGTTGTTCAGCACGCGGTCGACGGTGGCGACACTGACGCCCGAGATGCGCGCCAGATCAGATATGGTCGGCCGCTTCGCCATGCTTGCCCCGTCGGATTTGCTTGAGCCTTCGTACAGCATCCTGATGGGAAATGATAGAAACTATCTTTATGATGTTGAGTCCATCATCGGTCGGCGTTACTTTGACGCTAGAAGCCAAAGGAATTCATGGCATTCGCCTTGGCGGATGCCTTTGCCGAGGGAGGCAATCATGTCCACTGCGCCGTCCCGGCGTGACTACAGCCTGATCGGCCGCGATGCCAAGCTCGCGGTCGAGACCGGCCTGTCGGCGGCCGAGTGGTATCACACCGACATACCGCGCAAGCAGATGAAGGAGCTGATGCAGCGCTCCGACGGGCCGGCGATCCGCGATACGGCAATCTGGTTCGCCGCGCTGATCGTCAGCGGGGCCGGCGGCGCCTGGTTCTGGGGCACATGGTGGTGCGTGCCGTTCTTCTTCGTCTATGGCGTCCTCTACGGCTCCTCGACGGATTCGCGTTGGCACGAATGCGGCCACGGCACCGCTTTCCGGACGCAATGGATGAACGATGCGGTCTATCAGATCGCCTGCTTCATGATCATGCGCAATCCGGTGACCTGGCGCTGGAGCCACACGCGCCACCACACCGACACCGTCATCGTCGGCCGCGACCCGGAAATCTCGGTCATGCGGCCGCCCGATCTGGTTCGCGCCATGCTGGGCTTCGTCGGTGTGCTCGATGCCTGGCATGCGATGTCAGACATGCTGCGCAACGCCGCCGGCACCGTCAGCGCCGCCGAAAAGACCTTCATTCCCGAACAGGAACAGCCCAAGGCGATCCGCGTCGCCCGCATCTGGACGGCGATCTATGCCGCCACCGTCGGGCTGGCGCTCTACACCGGTTCGTTCCTGCCGCTGATGCTGGTCGGCCTGCCCAGGCTCTACGGCGCCTGGCACCATGTCATGGTGGGGCTGCTGCAGCATGGCGGCCTGGCCGACAATGTCACCGACCACAGGCTGAACAGCCGCACCGTCTACATGAACCCGATCAGCCGCTTCATCTACTGGAACATGAACTACCATGTCGAGCATCACATGTTCCCGATGGTGCCGTACCATGCGCTGCCGAGGCTGCACGAATTGATCAAGCACGATCTGCCGGAACCGACACCGTCGATCCTGGCCGGCTATCGCGAAATGATCCCGGTCTTCCTGCGCCAGCTGCGCAACGAGGACTATTTCCTCAAGCGCGAGCTGCCGCCGACCGCACGGCCATATCGCGAAGAATTCCACAACGACACTATCGCCGCCGCGGCGGAATGATCGTGCTTCCATCCGATCTAGACTGTTTATTTAACGCAATTCCGGACGGAAAACCGCTGCGCACTTTTCCTGGATTGCTTTTGGGAGGACTTGAATGAGCGACTGGGTCGAGGCCTGCGCCACCGGCGACATAGACGAGGAGGATGTGATGCGCTTCGACCATGGCGGCCGCACCTTTGCCATCTATCGCAGCCCCGACGACGAGTTCTTCGCCACCGATGGCCTGTGCACGCATGAAAAGGTGCACCTGGCCGACGGGCTGGTGATGGACGACATCATCGAATGTCCAAAGCACAATGGCCGCTTCAACTATAAGACAGGGGATGCCCGCGGCGCGCCGGTCTGCGTCAATCTCAAGACCTATCCGGTCAAGGTCGATGCCGGCAAAGTCCTGATCCAGATCGGATGACTGACATGGCGGGGGGGATGGTCATCATCGGCGCCGGCGAATGCGGCGGGCGGGCGGCATTGGCGCTGCGCGACCTCGATTATCGAGGGCCGGTGACGCTGGTCGGCGATGAGCCGCATCTGCCCTATGAGCGCCCGCCGCTGTCCAAGGAGGCGATGGCCAGCGATGCGCCCGAGATCAAGGCGATCGCCAGCGACGCCATTCTGGCCGAGAAATCGATCCGGCATATCCATTCCGTCCAGGCCGTGGCGATCGATCCGGCGGCGCATGCGGTGCGCCTGTCGGACGGATCGGTCCTGCCTTACGACAAGCTCCTGCTGGCAACGGGTTCGATGCCGCGCAAGCTGCCGATGCCCGGCCTTGGCGCGCACTGCGTCTATCTCAGGACCTTCGCCGACGCGCTCGCGATTCGCGCGCATCTCACCCCCGGCAACCGTATCGCCATCATCGGCGGCGGTTTCATCGGCCTCGAACTTGCCGCCGCGGCACGCAAGCTAGGCGCTGCGGTCACCGTTATCGAGGCGCAGCCGCGCATCCTGATGCGCGGCGTGCCGGCGGAGATCGCCGAAATCATCCATGACGCGCATGTCGCCGAGGGCGTTGATATTCTGTGCGGGGATGGCATCGCGTCCATCGCCGACGACGGCAACAAGGTGCGCATAGCGCTTGCCGGCGGCCGGGAAATCGTCGCCGACCTCGCGATCATCGGCATCGGCGCCGTGCCGGTGACCGGGCTTGCGGCCGAAGCCGGCCTGGCGATCGACAACGGCATCGCTGTCGATGCGCAATTGCGCAGCAGCGATCCCGACATCTATGCCGCCGGCGATTGCTGCTCGTTTCCGCTCGCCGTCTATGGCGGCCGCCGCGTACGGCTGGAAGCCTGGCGCAACGCCCAGGAACAGGGCGCACTGGCGGCCAGGAACATGCTCGGCGCCGGCGAGGCGCATGCGGCGGTGCCGTGGTTCTGGTCGGATCAATATGGTCTGTCCCTGCAGATCGCCGGGCTGTCCGACGAAGGCAGCAGCACCGTGCGCCGCGACCTCGGCGACGGCGCTTTCATCCTCTTCCATCTGGCTCAAGACGGCAGGCTGGTGGCGGCCAGCGGCATAGGCCCCGGCAACGCGGTCGCCCGCGATATCAGGCTGGCCGAAATGCTGATCGGCAAGCACGCGAAACCGGCGCCGGAAGCGCTCGGATCACAGGCGGTCAAGCTGAAATCGCTGCTGGCGGCGTGAGCCGTCACGCCAATTGCCGACGTCTGCGCTGCCCCTCATCTGCCTGCCGGCATCTTCTCCCCGTATAGTGACGGGGAGAAGGGCGCTAACATCGCCGGTTTCGCCAATCACCAGCATCGCAAGAAGGGCGCCGAGGTTGCGGCCAGCCCCTTTCTCCCCGTCACTATAC
>NZ_RZTF01000223.1:8293-10752 GCF_004023175.1 Mesorhizobium sp. M7A.F.Ca.MR.362.00.0.0 | reverse complement strand
GGCCTGTGGGGCGCGGCAATGGCCACCGCCTTTGCCATGATCTTCGAAGCCGGCGCGCTCTCCTTCACGGTGTGGCGCAAGCTCGGTATCGCCATGCTCATCTTCTTAGCCCCGAAAGGAGCCGCGTGATGGCTGCCATCCCGTTGCTTGAGGAAACCAGCGGCGGCACCGCCGGCGCCATGGTGTCGGGCCTTGCCGGGCTGACCCGCGACGCCGACCCCGCCCATATCGAAATCCTCGCCAACAACCGGCCCGAGCGCAAGCTCGCCATCTACCCCGCATCGGCAGGTTTCGACCTGGTGGAGGAGCTGGATTATCTCTGCGCCCGCACGGTCGAGCCCAACGTGTTCTTCAACCCGCGTTTCCTGGCGCCCGCCATGCCGCGGCTGGAGGACCGCGAGGTGCGGCTGGCGGTCATCCGCGACGGCGACGAATACCGCAACCGGCTGCGCCTTCTGGTGCCGTTCTCGGTGGAACGGCCGGTGGTGCCGCTCGGCGTGCCGGTCATGCGCACATGGTCGAGCCCGTTCGGTCCGCTCGGCACGCCGCTGGTCGACCGCGACGATCCTGTCGGCGTCGTCGAAGACTTCTTCTCAATGCTGTCGCGCCCGCACCTCAAGCTGCCGAAAGTCTTCGTCCTGGCCGATGTCCGGCTCGATGGCCCGGTGGCGAGCCTGCTTGCCACCGTGGCCGAGGCGCGCGGCCTGACGCTGGTCACCACCGGCCAGATTCAGCGCCCGGCGCTGGAGAGCGAGCTCGATGGAGACGATTATCTGAAGGCCTCGCTGCGCGCGCACCATTATCGCGAGTTCCGCCGCCTGAAGCGGCGCCTTGGCGACCTTGGCAAGCTTGAGCATGTCGTGGCGCGCGGCCCCGAAGACATCCGCCATGCCATCGAAGGCTTCCTGTCGCTGGAAGCGGCCGGCTGGAAAGGCCGCGAACGCACCGCCATGGCGATCGACCGCTTCCGCGCCGCCTTCGCCCGCGAAGCCGTGCACCGGCTGGCCGAACAGGACATGTGCCGCATCCATTCGCTGACGCTCGACGGCCGCACCATCGCCTGCCTGATCGTCTTCGTCGAAGCCGGCATCGCCTACACCTGGAAGACCGCCTATGACGAGACGCTGGCCAGCTATTCGCCCGGCACGCTGCTGATGATCGAGGTGACCAGGCAGCATCTCGACGATCCCAACATCATGATGACCGATTCCTGCGCGGTGCCCGACCATCCGGTGATGAGCCGGCTGTGGGCGGAGCGCAAGCCGATGGGCACGCTGGTGATCGGCCTGGCGCCGGACGCCGACCGCCTCACCCGCCAGGCCGCCTCGCAACTGCACCTCTACCGCGAAACCCGCAACATGGCCCGCCTGCTGCGCAACCGCATGAAGAGCTTGCTGGGGCGGCGCTGAGAAAAGGCAGGGTGCGTTCTGGAGAATGGCACATCTTCGCTGCAATATTTGACGGGTGGGTGACCGGGAGTTTACTTCGGTTGCCAGCAGGCAAACGCGAATATTGATCTCCGCTTATAAAAAAACGAGATTTCTCGCAGAAATTTCCAGTGAAAGCCGATAAAACCTACTCGCATTCTTGTTCTTAATTCACGATAATCTAGTGATTCGGTAGCGATGAGAGAGAAATGTCGCTGAATCATCAGGCCAACGGCGCCCGGCACATCAGTGCGGAGGATAGCGCCGTTGTCCGAAGGACCGACGAAGACTTCGACGAACTGATTCGAAGCATTCGAGCCGCAACGTATCAAGCTTTGCCTCTCTTCGAAGAGGAGCCCGTGACCGGATTGGCCCAGTCAGACACGCTGGCCGCCTCCCTCGGCTCGACTTCGGCCCGGACGGGCTCGAGCCAGGCCCGCGCCATGCGCGGCTCCTCGCCCTTGTCCAACGACAGGCTGGATCCACGTGCCGTTGACGACTTGGCGTGGTCGTTGGTTGACCACGATGTGGGCAGGCTTGATGCGCAAACGCACGATGCCGACGCTCCCGATACCGACAAATGGGAATTGCAGGAAGAGGTGGCGAAGCTGCAGCGCTTGCAGGATCGCACCTCGAAAGAGCTTGGGCGAAAATCGCGCGAGCTATCGATCGCGAGCAAGACCATCGCCGACCTGGAGGTCCAACTCAACAGGGCACGGCAGACCATTGCGCAAGCGGACAGGCATGCCGGCCAGCGCGCAACGCGGTTCCTCGAAGCGAATGTCGAGGTCGAGCGTCTGGGCCGGAACCTGGCGCGCGTGTCGGGGCAACTTCGCGACGAGATCATCGCCAGGCAAGCCGCCGAGCAGGCGCGTGAGGACGTTGCATCGCGGCTCGCCAGCTTGCAACAGGCCGCCATGCTGCTTCGTTCCAAGGTCGCGGATTACCAGCTCCACAACGAAAGACTGACCGGCAAACTGTCTGCGCAGATGCTGGTGCGGCAGGACCTGCAGGTGCGGCTGTCCACGCTCG
>NZ_RZTF01000223.1:0-8283 GCF_004023175.1 Mesorhizobium sp. M7A.F.Ca.MR.362.00.0.0 | reverse complement strand
GATCAAAGCGTGGTCCGCGCAACGCCGGGCGTCGGGCAGCGCGCCGAGGACGTGGCCGAGCATCGGCGCCAAACCTCGGAAACCGAGATTGCGACGTTGCGCCAGGAGCGCGACGCGGCGCGCCGAGACTATGGCGCGGTGAAGGTTCAACTCGCCGATCTCCGCTTGCGCGGCATGACCGACGAACTCGCGCATGCCCGTTGCCGCGATGAAAACCGCCAGCTTCACCAAAGGCTGGAAACGCTGACACGCCAGGATCCCCCCAACGGACCGGCAGCCGATGACAATGCCGATCTCGAACGGACATTCGACGAATTGCTGGCGGCTGGCGAGATCGGCGCGGCCAATGACGGCGGCCCCACCGGCGGGACGCGCAAAGCGTCTTGACCGCCTGCTGAGGCATATCGGTACGCAGGTGGCCACGTCGAGCCGACGGACGTGTTGGTGATCGGCATGACGCCGCCGCCCTTCTGGCACACCGAACTCGAGGCCGTCGAAACGTCGAGTGCATTCCAACGGTTGTCGTGTCTGTGGATGCCCTCAGCAAGCGTCTTGATCCCTGCCAGAGCGAGGATTCCGAGCCATGAAAAATGAAATGGCTGCCGCAGGTCTCCTCGCCATCAGTCCGGCTCGATCATTGCATCGCCGAGCGCTCCATGCCCTTGGATAGCATCTGGAGCGGCGGCGGCGTAGATACCGTTTGGAAGAATGTTCAACGTCAAAGCTTAGGAATCGCCATGAGTAGGCAAGATCGAGGCCTTACGCGCTTGTCACGCAGGACGCGCAACGGCTTCAAGAATGCGGCGTTAGCACTTCATCTAGCGATCAATGTAGAACGACGAGACAGCATTGCCATTCGTGTAACAGGCGGCATGGGCGACCATATCGTGGCCGTCCGGTTTATTCGCGATCTGCTGAGCCACTTTGGCCACGCAAAAATCGACGTCTATTCCGTAACGGGCGGAATGGGCTGGCTCTACGAGCCTCTCCCGGATGTAACTTTCATTGAAGCTCCGAGACGCGTATTTACGTGGGTCACGCGTCGATATATTCTTGTCCTGCAGCTCACACACACCGTAGATCTTGTGCACATGAGTTCTGCCGCTGCCGAACGGTGGCCGGCGCTTTCAGCAATGCTGCAAAGCATCGCACCGTATCGGAAGATGTTTTCGCATGCGATCGATGCGCATCCTCATTTGGACTTCCATCCAGCACTTGTAGCCCAATTTCAGAACGTGAGGCGAGACACCTTTCTGAACCATGTCAGCGGTGTGCCCTTTGGCGGCCATCAATATCCGTTACCTGAGGATGCGTCCTTGGTTCAAAGCTTGGGACTGGACCATAAACCCTACATTACCGTCCATAATTCCTTCAGCGAGGAGTCGGGTCGCCCTCGAGCTACGCGAGATTATCCGTTCTTGGATGATGTCGTGAAAGAGGTGAAGGCGCAGTTGCCGGATCTTCCGGTTGTTCAAGTCGGCGTGGTAGGAGGCACCCTCAGTTCGGCCGACTACAACCTTTCTTCCAAGACAACACAGCCGCAAATCACCTCCGTTCTTGCGAACTCGTCCATGCATTTCGACATGGAGGGAGGGCTTGTTCATATCGCAAGCTGTGTAGGGACGCCGTGTTGTGTCGTTTTCGGTCCAACGCCGATCGGCTATTACGCCTACCCGAACAATATCAATATTGCCCCGCGTGTCTGCGGCGATTGTTGGTCCATTACATTGGATTGGCAAAAGACCTGCCTTCTAGGCGCCGCGGAACCGCCTTGCATGTTCACACAACCACCCAAGGCGGTGGCGCATGCGGCGTTACCGCATCTGCGAGTTTTGTTGAGCGAAAAGCGCCGATCAGCCTGAAGGGGCACTTGCAGGCGAACAAGGGCCGGCAAGCGTTAGCATGGGAAACAGCAGACCACGATACACCAAAAGGCCAACCGGGAACGCAACGCCGGCGCTGCCGCGCACAAGCGGATCCCAAAACAAACACAGGCTAAATTGTCCCACCCGAAGCTCGAAGAGTGAAGGATGGTGCCCCTAGCCGGAATCGAACCAGCACTCCTTGCGGAACTCGATTTTGAGTCGAGCGCGTCTACCAATTCCGCCATAGGGGCTCAGGCCGGGCGGCCTGGATGGCGCGGGACTATACGGTTGGAGGGCTGTTCGTCAACTGGCCAATTCTCCGGCGCCCTCAAGATGCGACCAAACTGCGCCTTTCGATTTCGTGAGGGGGCTGCCATTGTGCAGCGCGGAAAATCTTTCTAGACAGGCGGCGCATCAAAGCGCGGCACGTCTGCGGGGACGGATGGCGTGCTCTGGGTCTTTGTTGCGTGCATGCCGTTAAACCCCAACCTGCCTGCGCAATGGAACGACACGCATTAGGAGTGCCGATGCTTCGCGGACTTTACGACTGGACCTTGTCGCTGGCGGCCCGCAAATCCGCCGAATGGTGGCTGGCCTTCATCGCCTTCGTCGAAAGCTCGGTGTTCCTGGTGCCGGCCGACGTGCTCTATCTGCCGATGGCGCTGTCGCGGCCGGATCGCGCTTACCGCTATGCGCTGATCGCCACCGTCGCCTCGGTGCTGGGCGGCATCGCCGGCTGGTTCATCGGCCACTACGCCTATGACGCGGTGGCGAGGCCGATCCTCGAATTCTACGGCAAGTACGACGAGTTCGAAGCGCTGCGCGCAGGGGCAGGCGTCGGCTTCATCGTCCTGATGCTGATCACGTCGGGCGCTGCCCACCTGCCGCCGATCAAGGTGGTGACGATCCTGTCCGGCGTCATCGGCGTCAATTTGCTGTTGTTCGTGGTGCTGGCGATCGTGGCCCGCGGTGGCCGTTTCCTGCTGCTCGCCTGGCTGCTGCGCCATTATGGCGAACCGATCCGCGAATTCATCGAAAAGCGCCTCGGCCTCATCGCCGGCGCCGGCGCGGCTGCCCTGATTTTGCTCTATATCCTGGTCAAATACGCGTTCTGAACAGAACCATTGCGAGCCGGACGGACCGATTGAAATGACAGCGACCATGAATGCCGACACCGGACGCCAGCGCACGCTGACCGCCTTGTTCCTCGCCGTCGCCATGGCCGCCACCGTCGGCTCGGCGCTCGCCTTCCAGTATTTCGGCGGCTATATCCCCTGCCACCTCTGCCTCGAACAGCGCACGCCCTACTATATCGGCGTGCCGCTGATGGTGCTGGCGGTGATTGCGTCGATGCTGCACGCACCCAGCTGGCTGACGCGCGGCCTGCTGGCCGTCGGCGGCATCCTGATGCTCTACGGCCTCTATCTCGGCGTCTACCACTCCGGCGTCGAATGGCAGTGGTGGGCCGGCCCGACCGATTGTACCGCAGGCGCCGGGCCGGTCGACACCGGCGGCAAGGGCGTGCTCGACGCGCTCGACAAATTCGTGCCGCCGTCCTGCGACAAAGCCGCCTTGCGCATCCTTGGCCTGTCGCTGGCCGGCTGGAACGCCATCGCCAGCCTGATCCTCGCCGCCGTCGCCTTCCGCGGCGCCCTCACCCGCGACTGATTTGGCGCGATGGCGCCGACGCGAGATCGTTCAAAGAATTCGGCAGGCTGAGTCGTATGGAGTGATTGTCGAGAACCGAAGCGGAGCGGACATTTGGTCCGTGAGCATCGGAAGCGCAGACAATTGCTCCAGACGGCCAGCCTCCCGAATTCTCGAACGATCTCAGGGTTCGAGTTCGACATCCCAGTACAGATAATCCATCCAGCTCTCATGCAGATGGTTGGGCGGGAACAGGCGACCATTGTTGTGCAGATCGTGCACCGTCGGCTGGAAAGGCTTCTGCAGCGGCCACATCTTGGCATGCGCCGGCATCATGCCGCCCTTCCTCAGATTGCAGGGCGAGCAGGCGGCAACGACATTCTCCCATGTCGTCGCGCCGCCGCGATGGCGGGGGATGACGTGATCGAAGGTCAGATCCTCCGGCGTGCCGCAATACTGGCACTGGAAGCGATCGCGCAGGAAGACGTTGAAGCGGGTGAAGGCCGGGTGCCTGGAGGGCTTCACATAGGCCTTCAGGCTGACCACGCTCGGCAGCTTCATCGAGAAGGTCGGCGAGGAGACGGCGTGCTCGTATTCGGCGACGATGTTCACCCGGTCGAGGAACACCGCCTTGATGGCATCCTGCCACGACCAGAGCGACAAGGGGTAATAGCTGAGCGGACGGTAATCCGCATTCAGCACCAGTGCTGGAAGCCCATCCGGAGATACGGCAACCGTCACGTGTTCACCTCCTTGGTTCTAGACCCGAACGGCGCGGATACTGTAAGCCCGACATGACAGGGATGTGAAGCGGATTGTCGCGTCGCCTAAGCGCCAAAAATGCATGATTTTTATGATTTTTTGCGGATTCAGGCCGGCGGCGCGGCGTCCCGCCCTCTGGTTTCGCGATAATAGGACCAGAAAAGCCGTGATGCGACACCTCGCCACGGGCTCCATGATTCGGCCAATGCGATCAGGGTTTTCTCCGGCGGACGCGGCTCGATGCCGAGCGCGTGGCCGACCGCGCTCTGCAGCGCGACGTCGCGCGCGGGGAAGATGTCGGGATGCCCGGCGGCGAATAAGAGATACACTTCCGCTGTCCACGGACCGATGCCGGACACCGCCGTCATCGTCGTGATCGCCTCCTCGGCATCGAGCGAACAGAGGTGATGAAGGTCGAGGCCGTCGACCACGGCCTGGGCAACAGCGATCAGGCCGCGCTGTTTGGGCCGCGACAGGCCGGCTTCGCGAAACATGTCCTCGCCGGCGGCCAGGATCGCCTGCGGCGTCAGCGGATCGACGAGCTTGGTCAGCCGGCCGAAGATGGCATCGGCACTGGCGCGGGACACTTGCTGCGAGACGACGATCGACGCCAGGCTTCGAAACCCCGGCTCGGACAGCCGCAGCGGCACCTCGCCGGCCATGCCGCGCACCTTTTCCAGGCGCGGGTCGATCACGCAAAGCGCATCGAGCCCCCGGGCAATGTCGTCTGATGTCACGATACGGCGCATGCTTTCTTGTTCCTCGACCGTCGACAGGGTAGCAATTGGCGAAGCGCCGCAAAACATGATTGCCGCCTGAGAGATGACACTCCTGACATTCCGCTTCGCGCCCAGCCCCAACGGCGACCTGCATCTCGGCCACGCCTATTCGGCGCTGCTCAACCAGAAGCTGGCGGCACGGGCGGACGGACGCCTGCTGCTGCGCATCGAGGATATCGACACGACGCGCTGCACGCCGCAATTCGAGGCCGGCGTGCTGGCCGACCTGAAATGGCTGGGGCTTGGCTGGGAAGAGCCGGTGCGCCGCCAGTCCGAGCATTTCACCGAATACCAGGCGGTGCTCGAGCGGTTGATCGCGGAGGAACTCGTCTACCCCGCCTTCATGAGCCGTGGCGAGATCCGCGCCTTCATCACCGACAGCGAAAAGCGTGGGCGCGACTGGCCGCGCGATCCCGATGGCGTGCCGCTCTACCCCGCCGCGGACAAGGCGCTGCCGCTGAAGGAACGTCAGCGGCGGATAGTCGAGAATGCGCCCTTCGCCTGGCGGCTGGATGTCGAGGCCGCCATGGCGCGTGTCGGCAAGGACCTGTCCTGGACGGAGTATTCCGACGAGACGCTTTCCACGACGCGCTCCGTCGAAGCCCGCCCGCAGGACTGGGGCGACGTGATCTTGGCGCGCCGTGACATCCCGACCAGTTACCACCTCGCCGTCGTCATGGACGATGCGCTGCAAGGCGTCAGCCACGTCGTACGCGGCCAGGATCTGTTTTCCGCCACCGGCGTGCAGCGCCTGCTGCAGCGACTCCTGGGGCTGCCGCAACCGGCCTATTTCCATCATCGCCTCATCCTCGGACCCGACGGCCGAAAGCTGTCGAAGAGCCTCCGTGACACCGGTCTTGCCGCGCTGCGTCATGCCGGCGCATCACCTGATGACATCAGACGGACGGTCGGGCTTTGACCAGGCGAGATCACCTGCCAAATGCGCCGGCCGTTGAATTTCAGTGATGTATGGATCAATGGTTTCGCTTTGCGCGTCGGGTTGAAGCGCATTAGAGCAGCGCCACGGTCAACTCTCCCCAGTACGGCGGCCTCGGAACATGCACAGCATCAAGCGGTTCATCCCCGCCACCTTCGTCGTCTTGTGGGCCACCGGCTTCATCGGTGCGCGCTACGCCATGCCGTGGGCGGAACCGTTCACCTTCCTCGCCGCGCGTTTCGTCCTCGCTGCTATCCTGCTGGCCGTCCTGATGCTTGTGCTTGGCTCGAAAAGAGCCACCCGCCAGGAGGCGCTGCATGCCACCGGCGCCGGCATCCTGATGCATGGCGTCTATCTCGGCGCCGTCTTCTGGGCCATCCACAGGGGCATGCCGGCCGGCTTTTCAGCCCTCATCGTCGGCCTGCAGCCACTGATCACGGCGGTGCTTGCCGGTAAGTTTCTCGGCGAGGCGATCCTGCCGCGCCACTGGCTTGGCCTTGGCATCGGCCTCATCGGTATCGTCATCGTGCTGTGGCCGAAGCTCGGCGCGCTGGGCGGCGGCGTGACCGCGGCGACATTGACCGCCTCGCTGGTCTCGGTGCTCGGCATGAGCGCCGGCACCATCTGGCAGAAGCGCTTCGCCTCCGGCGGCGACCTCGTCGCGGCGACCATGTGGCAATATGTCGGCGGTGGTTCGCTGATGCTCCTTGCCTCGCTCGCTTTCGAAACCCACACCGTCGTCATCAATGGCGAGCTGATCTTCGCCATGGCCTGGCTGGTGCTGGTGCTGTCGCTCGGCGCCATTTTCCTGCTGATGGTCATGATCCGCGACGGGGAGATGTCGAAAGTGGCCTCGCTGTTCTACCTGGTGCCGGCGGTGACGGCGGTCATCGCATGGGCCCTGTTCGACGAGCAGCTCAACGCCCTGCAGATCGTCGGCATGGCGATCACCACATTCGGCGTTGGCCTGGCAACGGCGCGGCAGACGAAGGGAAGAACTGTGGAATTGAGGAATTGAGGAAGAAGCACAGACAGCACCGGATATGGCCCGCTTTTTCTCCAATTCTTCAGTTCTTCAATTCCTCAATTCTACCTGTCATCCCACCCGCGCACGTGCCTCCAGATAGCGGCTGATCGCGGCATTGAGCTCGCCGCCAAGGATGAAGATCGCCGAGACCATGTAGAGGAAGACCACGGCGATCATGATCGACGCCAGGCCGGCATAGGTCGTCACGTAGGACGAGAAGTGGTCGAGATAGGTGGCGAAGATGGTCGAGCCGATAAGCCATGCCGCCAGCGTGAAGACGATGCCCGGCACCAGCGAGACGAAGCGGCGCTTGCCCGCCGGCAGCCAGAAATGCACGGCAAACAATCCGCCGACAATGACCGCCGAAGCGATGACGTAACGCCACAGCGTGATGGTGCCCATATAGGGCTTGATCCAGTCGATATGGGCTTCGGCGATCCGCGCCAGCAGCGGCGCGAACACCAGGAGCACGCTGATCGCCAGGAAACCGGCCGTGGCGATGAGAACGAAGATGATGCTCTGCACCCGGCGGTAGATGATGCCGCGCGTTTCCGAAACGCGATAGGCGCGGTTGAGCGACGTGCGCAGCGCCTCGATGCCGTTCGACGCAAAATAGGCAGCAAGCACCACACCATAGGTCAAAAGGTCGGTGCGCCGGACGGTCAGCACATTGAGCACTTCGCGCGCGATCGGCTTGGCGATCTGTTCGGGCCAGGTGTCGAAGACCAGATGCACGGCGGTGTCGGAGAACGCCTGCGCGCCCAGGAAGCTCGCCAGCGTCGTCGCGAAGATCAGGAACGGGAACAGCGCCATCAGCGATGTGATCGCCAGATGGCTGGCCATCGCCCAGCCGTCATCGGTGTTGAAATGGCCAAGCGCGTCGTAGAGGACCCGCTTGAGGGCTACGATCTTCCGCAACAAGAACCGCGCCCTCCAATTGTCTCCACGCCGGGAATATGGGAAGGGATTGCGGCAAATGGCAACCCTTGGCGAAACCACGAACAGTCCGGCGCAAAAGTTGCGCTCGATTATCATCACCGGTGCGTCTTCGGGAATAGGCGCGTACTGCGCCCGCGCGTTGAAGGCGGAAGGCTGGCGGGTGTTCGCAACGGCGCGCAAGCCGCAGGACATCGCCGCGCTCGAAGCCGATGGCATCGAGGCCTTCTATCTCGATTATTGCGAGCCTGACTCCATCGCCGCGCTGGTGACGGCGGTGCTCGACCGCACCGGCGGCCGGCTCGACGCCCTGTTCAACAACGGCGCCTA
>NZ_RZTF01000222.1:0-10811 GCF_004023175.1 Mesorhizobium sp. M7A.F.Ca.MR.362.00.0.0 | reverse complement strand
GTTCTCAACGTGCTCAATATCATCCAGACCATTCCTTCGATCGCGCTGTTCGGCCTTTTGATCGCGCCGCTCGGCTGGGTTGCCACGCATGTGCCGGGAGCTGCCGCGCTCGGCATTCGCGGCATCGGCACCGCACCGGCTTTTGTGGCGCTGTTCCTTTACTCGCTGCTGCCGGTGGTGGCCAACACCGTGGTCGGTCTGGCCGGCGTGCCGCGCGCCGCCAACGACGCCGCGCGCGGCATGGGCATGACCGACAGGCAGCGCCTGTTCGGCGTCGAGTTTCCGCTGGCTTTTCCTGTCATCCTCACCGGCATCCGCATCGTCTTGGTGCAGAACATCGGCCTCGCCACCATTGCCGCGCTGATCGGCGGCGGCGGTTTCGGCGTGTTCGTCTTCCAGGGTGTGGGCCAGACGGCGATGGACCTTGTGCTGCTCGGCGCGGTGCCAACGGTCGCGCTCGCCTTTGCCGCCGCCATCATCCTCGATGCGGTGATCGAAATGACCGCCACCAGGCGCAGGGTTGAAACGGCATGATCGAGATCGAAGGCATCACCAAGCGCTATGACGCGACGACCGTGGTCGATGACGTGTCGATGGTCATCGAGCCGCGCACCATCGCCGTCATTGTCGGCACGTCCGGTTCCGGCAAGACGACGCTGCTGCGCATGATCAACCGGCTGGTCGAGCCGACCTCGGGCATCATCAAGCTCGACGGCGCCGACAATCGTTCGCTGCCCGGCTACGAGCTGCGCCGCAGCATCGGCTACGCTATCCAGGGGCACGGCCTGTTTCCGCATCGCACGGTGGCACAGAACATTGCCACCGTGCCGGTGCTGCTTGGCTGGGACAAGGACCGTATCAAGGCCCGGGTCGACGAGCTGATGACGCTCTATCAGCTCGATCCCGAAGCCTTCGGGCCTCGCTACCCGCACGAACTGTCCGGCGGCCAGCAGCAGCGCGTCGGTGTTGCCCGCGCACTCGCCGCCGAACCCAACGTGCTGTTGATGGACGAACCGTTCGGCGCCCTCGACCCGATCATCCGCACCAAGGCGCAGGAAGATCTGCTGGCGATCCAGAAGCGCTTCGGCACCACCATCATCCTCGTCACCCACGACATGGAAGAGGCCGTGCATATGGGCGACAAGATCGCGGTCATGGATGCCGGCAAGCTGGTGCAATACGCCAAGCCGGCCGAGATCCTGGCAAAGCCGGCAAGCGCCTTCGTCGAGACCCTGGTTGGCGCCAGCGAAAGGCCGTTCCGGTTGCTGTCGCTCGGCCGGGTCCGCGATGCCGTGGAGAAGGGCTCCGCCGAAGGTGAGGCGATCCCCGGCGATGCGAGCCAGCGCGACGCGCTGGCCGAATTGTTGTGGTCGGGCCGGCCGGCGCTGCCGGTCAAAGGCGCCGACGGCAAGCCGCTTGGCCGCGTGACCGTCGAAGGGCTGGTGAAGCGTGCGGCGAGGCCGGCATGAAGGCCTGGCTTCCATCGCTGCTCAGGCTAGCATTGGTGGTGCTGCTTGTCGCCTTCGTCACCAATCCCGGGTGGTTCGTGCCGCTGCTGAAGCCGCTGACCGAAAACAACGCGCCGGTGATCTACAACCAGGGCAGCCTGCTGACGCTGACCCTGCTGCACTTACGCACGGTTCTGATCGCCACCGTGGCGGCAACCATCGTTGCGGTGGCGCTTGCCATCCTGGTCACCAGGCCGGCCGGCGCCGAATTCCTGCCGCTATCGCGCAGCCTCGTCAACATCGGTCAGACCTTTCCGCCGGTGGCGGTGCTGGCGCTTGCCGTACCGGCTGTCGGCTTCGGCGAGAAGCCGACACTGATCGCCCTGTTTCTCTATGGCCTGCTGCCGATTTTCGAGAATGCACTGACCGGCCTGACGACGCTGCCGGCCAATGTCGTCGAGGCGGCGCGCGGCGCCGGCATGACCGGTTGGCAAAGGCTCACCAAGGTCGAGCTGCCGCTCAGCGCCCCGATCATTCTCGGCGGCATCAGGCTGTCGGTGGTGATCAGTCTTGCCACCGCGACCATCGGTTCGACCGTGGCAGCCAAAACGCTGGGCGAAGTGATCATCGCCGGGCTGTTGTCCAACAATCTCGCCTTCATCCTGCAGGGCGGCCTGATCGTGGCAGCGCTTGCCGTGCTGATCTATGACGGTCTGTCGGCGATCGAGCGCTACACGGCGCGCCGCATGGGCAGAGAGGCCGAATAGTCGACAGTATCTCAGATATCGCGCTCGTTCATTTCAGCCAGCGCTAGGAGATGTCGTAGAAGTCCGGTTTTGAGCGGTTTATTGGCATGGATAGGGATTGAAAGCCGAACAATGCTTCCCTGCTTGCCATAGATGTGGTGGCTTCCGGCGATGCGCAAAAGCTTCCAGCCTTGCCGTTCGACGGCACGCGCAAATTCCTTGCCGGAAATGGACTTCAAACAGCGATTTCCACGATCCGCCCAGGCTCCGACGTGAATGACAGCGGCTCTACTGAGAGGCAGCCTTCGATCGCTTCACGCAAATTCTGGACAAGTTCTTCCATGGTTTCGCCCTGGGTCGCGCAGCCCGGAATTGCCGGCACCTCTGCCCAGAACCCGCCTTCGTCGGCTTCGTGGATAATAGCTTTGAAATTCATGGGCTAGCTCCGGTTCCATCCTGAAGATAGGCTACCCTACAGGTCTTTGCAAAGAAGCATAGGCGCCGGCGGACGCGTTCACGCTCCACGTGGCTAGCGGATCGGGTGGGAGGAGCTGACAGCTCAGTGCCGCAGCGTCATTTCAATCGATCTAATCAGGCGACATCATTGCCAAGCACGCCGCCGTCTAACCATTTAGGCGAAAGCCGGGCAAAAACCGAACAATATCTTGACGTTCGCAGCCCTGTTTCGCATACACCGATGCGAAGAGGCGGATTCCGTGCGCGGAATCCGGTCTTTGTCTCAACGGCCCAGGGAGGGGTTCTTTTGGGCCATCAATCGAGGAAAATCCGGCAATGACAATTATTTCCGCCGTCATCGCCTGCGGCCTGCTTTCAATCCTTTACGCCATCTGGGCGACACGTTCGGTCCTTGCGGCCGATCAAGGCAATGCACGCATGCAGGAAATCTCCGCGGCTATCCGCGAGGGCGCACAGGCCTATCTGGCGCGTCAGTACACCACCATCGCCATCGTTGGCGTCGTCGTCCTCGTGCTCGCCTGGTGGCTGCTGTCCATCACCGCCGCGATCGGCTTCCTGATCGGTGCAGTGCTTTCGGGCGCCGCCGGCTTCATCGGCATGCATGTCTCCGTTCGCGCCAACGTTCGTACGGCGCAGGCCGCATCGAACAGCCTTGCTGCCGGCCTCGATATCGCGTTCAAATCGGGCGCCATCACCGGCATGCTGGTTGCTGGCCTGGCCTTGCTCGGCGTGTCGATCTACTACCTCATCCTGACCCACTTCATGGGCCTCCAGCCCAATGACCGCATCGTCATCGACTCGCTGGTCTCGCTCGGCTTCGGCGCATCGCTGATCTCGATCTTCGCCCGTCTCGGCGGCGGTATCTTCACCAAGGGCGCCGACGTCGGCGGCGATCTCGTCGGCAAGGTCGAAGCCGGTATTCCCGAAGACGATCCGCGCAACCCGGCCACGATCGCCGACAATGTCGGCGACAATGTCGGCGACTGCGCCGGCATGGCCGCTGACCTGTTCGAAACCTATGCGGTGACCGTCGTCGCCACCATGGTTCTGGCTGCCATCTTCTTTGGCGGCACCGCCGTTCTGGGTGCGGCCATGCTTTATCCGCTCGCCATCTGCGGCGCCTGCATCCTCACCTCGATCGTCGGCACCTTCTTCGTCAAGCTCGGTTCCAACGGCTCGATCATGGGCGCGCTCTACAAGGGCCTGATCGTCACCGGCCTGCTGTCCATCGTCGGCCTCGGCGTCGCCACACAGGTGACGCTCGGCTGGGGCGAGATCGGCACAGTCGCCGGCATGGTCATCACCGGCAAGAACCTGTTCATATGCGGCCTGATCGGCCTCGTGGTGACCGGTCTCATCGTCGTCATCACCGAGTACTACACCGGCACCAACAAGCGCCCGGTCAACTCCATCGCTCAGGCGTCGGTCACCGGTCACGGCACCAACGTCATCCAGGGCCTTGCGGTCTCGCTGGAATCGACGGCGCTGCCGGCGATCGTCATCGTCGGCGGCATCATCTCGACCTATCAGCTTGCCGGCCTCTTCGGTACGGCGATCGCGGTCACGACGATGCTCGGTCTTGCCGGCATGATCGTTGCGCTCGACGCCTTCGGCCCGGTCACCGACAATGCCGGCGGCATTGCCGAAATGGCCGGCCTGCCCAAGGAAGTGCGCCAGTCCACCGACGCGCTCGACGCGGTCGGCAACACCACCAAGGCGGTGACCAAGGGCTACGCCATCGGTTCGGCCGGTCTCGGCGCACTGGTGCTGTTTGCCGCCTACTCGAACGACCTGAAGTTCTTTGCCGCCAATGGCGACAAATATCCCTACTTCCAGGGCATGGGCGAGATCTCCTTCGATCTCTCCAACCCCTACGTCGTCGCCGGCCTGATCTTCGGCGGCTTGATCCCATATCTGTTCGGCGGCATCGCCATGACGGCCGTCGGCCGCGCGGCGGGCGCCATCGTTGAGGAAGTGCGCAAGCAGTTCCGCGAGGATCCGGGCATCATGGCCGGCACCTCGAAGCCGAACTACGCACGCGCGGTCGACCTTCTGACCAAGGCGGCGATCCGCGAGATGATCATCCCGTCGCTGCTGCCGGTGCTGGCACCGCTCGTCGTCTATTTCGGCGTGCTGTTGATCTCGGGCTCGAAGGCGTCCGCCTTTGCAGCGCTGGGTGCCTCGTTGCTCGGCGTCATCGTCAATGGCCTGTTCGTCGCCATCTCGATGACCTCTGGCGGCGGTGCCTGGGACAACGCCAAGAAGTCCTTCGAAGACGGCTTTGTCGACAAGGACGGCGTCAAGCATCTCAAGGGTTCCGAGGCGCACAAGGCTTCGGTGACCGGCGACACGGTCGGCGATCCCTACAAGGACACCGCTGGTCCCGCCGTCAACCCTGCGATCAAGATCACCAACATCGTCGCGCTCTTGCTGCTGGCAGTACTCGCGCACGGCTGATCAAGGCTTCACTCGAAAATGAACCCGCGGGAGCGATCCCGCGGGTTTTTGTTGAGGCAAAGCCAAACGATCCTTCAGCGCTCGCTTTCGCCCGGTCTTCGCAATGCGTGCGCTGGCACCTTATGCCGGACCCAGCGTCGTGTTTTCAGTGGTGGCCACTGCAGCATGCCAGTGGCCGTGCCCTGACTGGTGACCCATAACAAAAACCCGCAGGATCGCTCCCGCGGGTTTTTGGTCGCCTGAGATGACGAGGCTTCGGGGAATGGAAGCCGAAGGGAATTAGACGCCGCCGCCGGGAATGCCGGGCGCCAGCTTGCTGGCACCGTTGATGACCTGGCTGAGGAAGTTCTGGTCCTTGCCGCCGGTCGGTGTGGTGCGCGAGATGAAGTCGAACATCTTGCCATCCTTCTTCCCGTAATTGGCGATCTGGGTGACACGGCCATCGGCGCCGAAATAGACAGCCAGCACATGCTGGTCAATGAGCCGTGGCTTGTCGAAGGCGACGTAGCGCTTGCGCGTCTGCGAAATGTAATAGAATGCCTCGTTGTCGAAGGTCGCGGTCGTCGACGGCGTGCCGAGCGCCAGAAGCACCTGCTCGCGGCTCGAACCGACCGGCACCAGGTCGATTGCCTGCTGGTCTATGACGTAACCTTGCGTCAGCGTCTCGCTCGGGCTGAGATCGCCCATCATCTTGGAGGTGTGGCAGGCGGACAGTGCCGAAACGATCATCAGCAGCGAGATCGCGCCGGCGGGCCTGGACGAGAAGGTCGACTTGAAATTCAGCGCGCGCAACAACAACTCCATTAGCTGGCCGCAACTTGCGCTGGGCCGCGAAACCGGTAAACCAGCTTGCTTGCCGATGCAACAAGCCCACTTCAACAAACGGTCCCAGGAGACCATCCCCAATGTTCCAGCGCTTTTTTGGCCGCGAACGCTACGCCAACCGCGCTATCACCGAGGCGCTTTACGCACAAATCGTGGCGGCGGCGCGGCAGACTGTGTTTTATTCCCACTGGAATGTGCCAGATACGCCGCTTGGCCGTTTCGAGATGCTGTCGCTGCACATGTTCCTGTTCCAGCACAGGTTGCGCGGGGAGAGCGGTGCGGCGCAGGAGGTCGCCCAGGTGCTGATCGACGAGTTCTTCCTCGACGTCGACCATTCGTTGCGGGAATTGGGCATTGGCGACGTTGGCGTGCCCAAACGCATGAAAAAGTTGGCAAAGATGTTTTATGGCCGAACCGCTGCCTATGACGATGCCCTGGAAAGAAACGACCATGAAGGGCTGACCGCGGCTCTTGCCCGCAATGTCCGGCCCGACGCGGGCGCTTGGGCGGAAGCATCGCTGCTGGCCAACTATGTTACCGACGCGCGCAGTCATCTGGCCGCGCAGACATCCGAATCGATTGTCTCCGGCACGCTGACCTTTCCCGCCGCCAAGGAGGTTGAACAATGAAGCATGTTGACCCGCAAAGCCCGGTCTCCTTCCGCGCCAACATTACGCGCCTGCCGCAGAAGGGCCTGCCGCTGGTTATCGAGGCCGATGCCGCACAGCGTGCGGCACTGGCCGAGGAGCACGGGCTGATTTCGGTCGAATCCTATCGCGCCGAGCTTCTGGTGGCGTCGTGGAAGCGCAATGGCGTGAAGATCAGCGGCCGCGTCGAGGCCGACATCACTCAGGCCTGCATCGTCACGCTCGAGCCTGTCGAAGCGCATATCGACGAACCGGTCGAAGCGCTGCTGCTGCCCGAGGATTCCAAGCTCGGACGGCAGGGCTTCGATGGCGGCGGCGAGATCCTGCTCGACGCGGAAGGCCCTGACAGTCCAGAGACATTTTCCGGTGACACGATCGATGTCGGGGCACTCGCCGAACAGTATTTCGGGCTCGCCATCGACCCCTATCCGCGTAAGCAGGGCGCATCGCTCAATGCCGGCAGCGAGACCGAACCGGCGGAGAATGAATTTCAGCAAAAACTGCGATCCTTGCTGGGAAAATCCTGAAAAGCTCGCCCGCGACGGAAAAGTCGGTTGTGCGGCAGCCCAAAACCGTTATTTTCGCCGAACCTTCGCGGTCGCTCAAGCGACCTGCCGCCTAACCGTGAGATAAATACCGCGTGATCAGGATTTCCATCGATGCCATGGGCGGCGATCACGGACCAGCCGTGGTCATACCAGCGCTCATGACGGTCGCGACCCGTCGTCCCGACATCCGCTTCGTCATCTTCGGGCGTGAGGAAGTCGTGCGCCCCGAACTTGCCAAATTTCCCAAGCTCGCCGAGATCAGCGAATTCTTCCATTGCGAAGTTGCGGTCAGGATGGACGACAAGCCGAGCCAGGCGCTGCGCCACGGCCGCTGGAAGTCATCGATGTGGAAGGCCGTCGAAGCGGTCAAGGCCGGCACGGCCGACGCCTGCATTTCCGCCGGCAACACCGGCGCGCTGATGGCGATGTCGAAATTTTGCCTGCGCACCATGGCCACCATCGATCGCCCGGCGATCGCAGCCCTTTGGCCGACATTGCGCGGCGAAAGCGTGGTGCTGGACGTCGGCGCGACCATTGGGGCCGATGCGCAACAGCTCATTGATTTTGCCATTCTCGGCACCGGCATGGCGCGCTCGGTCTTCGGCATAGCCCGGCCCAGCGTCGGCCTGCTCAATGTCGGCGTCGAGGAGATCAAGGGCCAGGAAGAGGTCAAGGAGGCCGGGCGCATGCTGCGCGAAGCCAACATGGCCTCGATGAACTATCACGGTTTCGTCGAGGGTGACGATATCGGCAAGGGCGTGGTCGACGTCGTCGTCACCGAAGGCTTTGCCGGCAACATCGCGCTGAAGACGGCGGAAGGCACGGTGCGCCAGATCGGTGGCTATCTGCGCGCGGCGATGAGCCGGACTCTGATGGCCAGGATCGGCTATATCTTCGCCAAGGGCGCCTTCGATCGCCTGCGCGAAAAGATGGATGTCGGCCGCTCCAACGGCGGCGTTTTCCTGGGGTTGAGCGGCATCGTCGTCAAAAGCCATGGCGGTGCTGATTCTGACGGGTTCGCCGCCGCGATCGAACTCGGCTATGACATGGTCCGCAACAACCTCCTCGACCGCATCGAGGCCGATCTGGATCTGTTTCATGCGCGCAACCCGCGTACCCTGTCATCTAGGAAATCCGACGTCGTCACCGACGCAAAGGAATAGGAAAGAACTTTGATCAGATCAGTCGTGCGCGGCACGGGCGCCGCGCTGCCCCGCCGAATCATGAAGAATGCCGATTTCGAAGGCATGGTCGAGACCTCCGACGAGTGGATCGCCCAGCGTACCGGTATTCGCCAGCGCCATATCGCTGGTGACGACGAGACCACGGCTTCGCTGGGGGAAGCAGCGGCACGTGCCGCACTTGCCAATGCCGGCCTCACGCCCGCCGACATCGATCTGATCGTGCTGGCGACCTCGACGCCCAACAACACGTTCCCGGCCACTGCCGTCGAGATCCAGAACCGGCTCGGCATGCATCACGGCTTTGCCTTCGACCTGCAGGCGGTCTGTTCGGGCTTCGTCTATGCCGTGACCACCGCCGATCTCTACATCCGCGGCGGCCTGGCCAAGCGTGTCCTGGTGATCGGTTCGGAAACATTCTCGCGCATCCTCGACTGGAGCGACCGCTCGACCTGTGTGCTGTTCGGCGATGGTGCCGGTGCCATGATCCTGGAAGCGGGCGAGGGGACGGGCACGATCGCCGACCATGGCGTCCTGGCGGCCAGCCTGCGCTCCGACGGCACGCACAAGGACAAGCTTTTCGTCGACGGCGGGCCGTCGACCACGGGTACGGTCGGCCACCTCCGGATGGAGGGCCGCGAAGTCTTCAAGCATGCGGTCGGCATGATCACCGACGTCATCGAGGCGACGTTCGCGCAAGCGGGTATCTCAGCCGATGATCTCGACTGGTTCGTGCCCCACCAGGCCAATAAACGAATTATTGACGCTTCCGCCAAGAAGCTCGGGATAGCTGAGCAAAAGGTGGTGGTTACGGTCGATTTGCACGGTAACACCTCGGCTGCTTCCGTGCCGTTGGCGCTGTCGGTGGCCGTCGCCGACGGCCGCATCAAGAAGGGCGATCTCGTCCTCCTGGAAGCGATGGGTGGCGGCTTCACCTGGGGCGCTGTCCTGGTTCGCTGGTAAGTGCCGAACGGTCCAGTTTCGGTCCTTGACCTTGACGGATCAATTACTTAGGCTCTGCCGTTGTTGTGCCGAATTTTATGTTTTGAGCTGATGGGACGGTCGCATGGGGGGAAAGACACTTACGCGCGCCGACCTTGCCGAGGCAGTTTACCGGAAGGTCGGCCTGTCGCGCACTGAATCGGCCGAACTCGTCGAAGCGGTGCTGGATGAAATCTGCGAAGCCATCGTGCGCGGCGAAACGGTGAAGCTGTCGTCCTTCGCGACATTCCACGTCCGCTCCAAGAACGAACGCATCGGCCGCAATCCCAAGACCGGCGAGGAAGTGCCGATCCTGCCGCGTCGGGTGATGACCTTCAAGTCCTCGAATGTGCTGAAGAGCCGTATCTTGCGCTCCCATCAGAGCGGCAAGGCCAAAAGTGGCAAGTAGTCCTACTGCGCGGTTGAAAACCGTCGCCGCCATGACGCCGGGCTTGAATATTGCTTCATAAACCGCTGAAATAAGCCCCGATTCGGCAGGTAGGCCGGATCATCGTCCAGCGTGAGGATTCGCCCATGGACAAGAGCCCCGACGCCTTTCGTACCATCAGCGAGGTCGCCGAAGATCTCGATCTGCCGCAGCATGTGCTGCGCTTCTGGGAAACGCGTTTCAACCAGATCAAGCCGATGAAGCGCGGCGGCGGCCGTCGTTACTACCGGCCGCAGGATGTCGAGCTGATCAAGGGCATCCGCCACATGCTCTACGACCAGGGCTACACCATCAAGGGCGTGCAGAAGCTGTTGCGCGAGAATGGCAACCATTTCCTGGTCGCCATCGGCAATGGCGACATGGCCGCCGTAGAGGCGATCTCGCAGCGAAAGCAGGCCGATCAGGTGCCGCTGACGCCTGCGGCTCAGCCGCGCGGCATGGACGACGAACTGGTTGGCCAGCCCCGCGTCAAACCCAGCCGCCGCTTTTTCGGCCTGGGCAAGAGCGACGAGGAGGGTCCGGTGCAGCCGGATGCGTCGAAACTCTCGCGCGACAACAGGGCCTTGCTGCAGGAGGCGCTGTTCGACCTCCTGGAATGCAAGCGCCTGCTTGACCAGGTGCGCTGACCGCGGCCCGACGCGACATCGACAGTTCGAAAGCCGGAACCCGTCTTCCGGTGAGGCGTTACGCTTCCTTCTGCAAGTGAAGGAAACATACCAATGGCATCATTTTCGACCCTCTCCGACATCGATCTCGACAGGCAGGTCGCGGCTCTTACCAAGGAACTGGCCAGCTTGAAGAGGGCCGTGGCAAGGCGAGGCGGCGCGTATTACGAGGACGGTCGTGATGCCGCGCTCGACACCTATTCCGATCTTGCCGGCCGCCTGCGCGATGCCATGCCGGCAATCCGCAAACAGGGCAGGGTGATCGAGAGGTCGGCCCGCGACCATCCGGCGGCTGCCGCCGCAGTGGGCCTTGTGGTGCTCGGTCTTGTCGCCAGTCTGCTGTTCAGCCGGCGCTGAATTCTAAAAACCCAAATCCCAGGGATAAGAG
>NZ_RZTF01000221.1:0-10855 GCF_004023175.1 Mesorhizobium sp. M7A.F.Ca.MR.362.00.0.0 | reverse complement strand
GAGATGGCGAAGGCGCCATCGGCTTCGGCCTCGACGAAGGCGGCATCGGCCAGCGTGTCGTGGTCCTCGCTGGCGACATCGCTCGGCCTGGTGATGACGCGGCGGACGAACTCCAGCCTTGTCTCATCGGCAAAGCGGACGCGGGCGTAGCCGATCACCGTGTCCTTGCCGGCGCCGCTTGGGCCGACGACGGCGACGAAAACGCCATCGCGGATCGGAAACGTCTCGGCCGACAATTCCCGCTCGATCGACGCCGACACCATCATGCGACCCGGCTTCCCTGCCGCCACACGGTGCGCACCACCGGGACATGGTCGTCGACGCGCACGCGCACCAGATCGGCGCGGCGGCCCTGTTCGATGACGCCGCGATCGGTCAGGCCAACCGCATCGGCCGGATTCTTCGAGACCATGGCGACGGCCTGCGGCAGGGAAATGCCTTCGACGACATCGCCGAGGAAGAACGCCGACTGGATCAGGCTGAAGGGAATGTAGTCGGACGACAAGATGTCGAGCAGGCCGTCGCTGGCCAGCGTGCGGGCCGAGACGTTGCCCGAATGCGAGGCGCCGCGCATGACGTTGGGCGCGCCCATCAGCACACCCATCCCGGCCTCTTTCGAGGCCCTGGCGGCCTCTTCCGTGGTCGGGAATTCGGCGACGCGCACGCCCTGCTCGATCGCCTCGTCGACATGGCCTGACGTGGCGTCGTCGTGGCTGGCCAGCACGATGCCGCGCTCCTGGCAGGCGGCTGATATCACCGCCCGGTTCGGCGCCGAATTGCGCGCCGATTCGGCCATCCGCTTTTCGCAGAACAGCTTGAAGTCGCGATCGGTCAGCTTCAGCTTGCGCTGGTAATAGTAGGCATAGGTCTCGAGATCGACGAACTGGCGCTGGCCTGGCGCATGGTCCATCAGCGACGCCAGCTTGACCCGCTCGTCGCCGTCGAAATTGGCGAAAGCCCTGAGGCAGTCCGGTGCCGAAACCTCGCAGCGCAGATGGATGAAATGGTCGGCGCGCAGACGGTCCTGCTTCACACTGTCCTCGATCGCGTCGGCCAGCTTGCGGATGTCGGCCGATGTCAGGTCGGCGTCTTCGTCCATGCCGACGCGCAAGGCGTCGAGCACGGTGGTGATGCCGGCGGTCGCTACCTGCGCGTCATGGGCGAGCACGGCGGCGATCGGATTCCAGCGCACCTTGGGCCGCGGCGCGTAGTGGCCTTCGAGATGGTCGGTGTGCAATTCGACCAGCCCGGGAATGATATAGTCGCCGCCCATGTCCTCGCCGATGCGGCTGATGCCGGATTCGATGCCGGCGATAAAGCCGTCGCGCAGCACCAGCGAACCTTCGACAATCTCGTCGGCAAGCACGATGCGGGCATTGTGGAGAACAGTCTCGGCGGTCATTTCAGGCAGTCCTTGAGGCGGTTTTTCTGGCCGGGCGGCGCCCGAGCGCGTGATGCGAGAGCACCATGAACGGTGCACCCGGTTCGGTTTCGACAAACAAGGTCAACGCATCCACCAGCACCTTCTGTTGCAGCACTTCCGCGAACAGGCTGTCGATCGCTGCGCGCAAACGAGGGCTTTCCTGTGACCCCGCCCGGCCGGAGAGCGTCATGTGGAAGCGAAAGGTTTCGAAGACATAGGGATAACCCCATTGGCAGAGATTGCGGAACTCGGCCGGCTTCAGCGAATCCGGGCTGCGCCGCTCGATTTCCGCTTCGCTCAGCGGTGCGCGAAACCGGTCGAAATCGCGCACCACGTCATCGGCGAACCGGTTGAGCGCAGGCACGGGCCCTTCCGGCACCAGTGCGAAGAAGCCGTCGATCTGGCTGACCACGAGACGCGGGATGGTCACCACCGGCGTCGCCTCGGCGAATTGGTCGAGTGCGGCGCGCAGCGAGGCTTCCGTCTCGTTGGCAGCCAGGCGGAAGGGGGCCTTCAGCGTTGCGTGAAAGCCATAGCGGCGCGCCGAAGCGGTGTGGAAAGCGACTTCCGCCGCCGACAGGTCCGCCACCGCTTCGACCGGCCTCGTCGCGGCGCCGAACGCGTCGCGGCCCAGCCAGTCGGCGGCGATCCGCGCCAGAGGCTCGTCCTGCCGGGGGGTGAAATAGAGGGCGTAGCGCATGGAAAGTCCTTGTCAGCTTCGCTGCCATAGGTGATTTCCATGACGAATTGACGAAGCCTTGCTGGCTTTCAGGTAACAAAACGCTGCGGCGGGGTCATTAGCCGACGATTTTTTCGTGCTGGACCAGGGAGCGAGTGCTCACGCAGCGACCGATCAGGCCTTCATCAACCACTCGTGCTCGGGCGCGTTGTGGAATTTCCACGTCCGCTTCGGTCCGGCCATGACGTTGAGATAATAGAGGTCGTAGCCGTGGCAGGCGGCGCAGGGGTGATAGCCCCCGGGCACCAGCACGACATCGCCATCCTCGATCGCCATCGCTTCGTCGAGCGCGCGATGGCCATTCTCGTCGGCATCGGTGTAGACGCGCTGGAAGGCAAAGCCCTGCGGCGGGTTGAGACGGTGATAGTAGGTTTCCTCAAGATAGGATTCAGCGGGCAGATTGTCCCGGTCGTGCTTGTGCGGCGGATAGCTCGACGTGTGGCCGCCGGGCGTGATCACCTCGACCACCAGCAGCGAATCGGCCGGCTTGCCCTCCGGCAATATGTTGGTGACATAGCGTGTGTTGGTGCCCTTGCCGCGCACCTCCTGGCCGAGATCGTCCGGTCCGATGACGCGAACCGGCAGACCGCCGCCAAGGCCCGGCGCCGAGCAGACCGCGAGTTCCAGTCCGGTGTCCGCCGTCACCGACCAATCCGATCCCTCAGGCACATACACCGACCACGGCTTGCCCTCGAAGGGCGACATGCGCTCGCCGAGCAGGCCGAGATCCTTGCCGCCGGCTGAAGCCTTGCCCTTGCCGGTGACGAACACCAGGCAGACTTCACGATCTTCGGTGTTTCCCGAGGCGCTTTCGCCCGGCTTCAGCCGATGCAGGTCGAAACCGACATAGGTCCAGCCGGCGCTTTTCGGCGTCACATGGGCGACGCGGCCATGGCCTTTGTCGGCTTTGACGAGCAGCTTCGACATTTTTGTCTCCTATTCCGTTGGCTTGAAGGACTCCGTGAAGCCAAGCCGCCTGTTTGAAAGGGCCATCGCAAATCTTCGGCCGGCGCCCTTCCAACTTCGTCGTCCTAGGGTCTGCGCCGCGTCGCTTCGCTCCTTGCTCCGCCCCAGGATGACGAAACGAGAAGCACTGCAAGCTAGTCGCCAACGCATGCGATCAGTTACTCCTTCGGCTCGGGCTCGACCGAAGGCTTCGCCTCGTCAGCGGGCTTGTAGAGATAAAAAAACTGCCAGACGGCGTAGCCGGCGAAGCCGAGCGCGATCATGCCCCAGAACGGCGTGCTGGTGGCGAACTCGATGATCGACCAGATGACGCAGACCGCGACGATGGCGGCACGCCGCCACAAAGGCCGGAAGAAGGGGTGTTCGGAATCTTTCATAGGGCCAATCTACAGCAATCGGTCTCGCCGGGAACCCGTCGCACCAGCCATTGGGAAACTAGACATTTGGAAAGCCTTGCGTCTCGACCGTATAGCCGGCGGCGGTCATGACGCGCATCAATTCCTTGTAGCCAACCTGTGCCATCCTGAGTGGCGGGTTCTTCTTCGGGTCCTGCTCGGCCTCGACCACGAACCAGCCCTCATAGCCATGGTCGGCGAAGCGCTGCACGATGGCGCCGAAATCGAGCGAGCCGTCGCCCGGCACGGTGAAGGCGCCCAGCGCCACCGCGTCGAGGAAGGATTGTTTGGTGCGATCGAGCTTTTCGATCACGCCCATGCGAACGTCCTTCACATGCACATGGCTGATGCGGGTATGATGGTTGTCGATGGCACGCAGCACGTCTCCGCCGGCGAATGCCAGATGTCCGGCATCGAGCAGCAGCGGAATGCCGGCTCCGGAATAGCGCATGAAGGCATCGAGTTCCGGCTCGGTCTCGACCACCGCCGCCATGTGGTGATGATAGGACAGCGGCATGCCCTGTTCGGCGCACCATTCGCCAAACGCGGTCAGGCGTTTCGCGTAAGCCTTCATCTCGTCATCCGACAGCTTCGGCTTGGTCGCCAGCGGCTTCGAGCGGTCGCCCTGGATCGAGCGGCCGACTTCGCCATAAACGATGCAAGGCGCATTCACCGCCTTGAACAGGTCGATCATCGGCTGGATGCGATCCTTGTTGCCGGCCATCTCCCCATCGACCAGCGTGCCGGAGAACCAGCCGCCGCACAGCGTGACGTCGGCGGCCTTCAGGATCGGCAGCATGATTTCGGGGTCATTGGGAAAACGCCGGCCCATCTCCATGCCGGTGAAGCCGGCCGAGCGCGACTGGCGCAAACATTCTTCCAGCGATACGTCGTCGCTGAGTTCCGCAAGATCGTCGTTCCACCACGCAATGGGGGACATGCCCAGTTTGGCTTTCAAGTCGTCACTCCAGTTTAGAACAGTTATCCTTTGGTTGCCGCCGCCCCTCATCCGCCTGCCGGCACCTTCTCCCCGTATAGTGACGGGGAGAAGGGGTCTAGCCGCGACCTCGGCGTCTTTCTTGCGACGGCGGTGATTGGCGAAACCGGTGGTGACAGCGTCCCTCTCCCCGTCCCTATACGGGGAGAGGATGCCGGCAGGCAGGTGAGGGGCAGCGCCGACCTCAATCACCCACACTCTGCATCTTCCGCTTTTCGTCATACGCCTTGCGCGCCGCGTTGACCTGCGGCCGTGCCGACACTTCCGGCACCGCCACGTCCCACCAATGGCCGCCGGCATCCGTGGAAACCAGCGGGTCGGTGTCGATGACGAGCACCGTTGTGCGCGTATTCTTCCTGGCTTGTGCCAGCGCGTTTTCCAGCCCGGCGATCGACGGCACTTTCTCGGCAATCGCCCCCATGCTCGCCGCATGCGCGGCAAAGTCGATGTCGGACAGAACCTCGTGGCGCGAGTCCTTCAGCAGATTGTTGAAGTTGGCGCCGCCGGTCGCCATCTGCAGCCGGTTGATGCAGCCATAGCCTCTGTTGTCGAGCAGCACGATAGTGAGCTTGAGGCCGAGCATCACCGAGGTGGCGATTTCGGAGTTCATCATCAGGTAGGAGCCGTCGCCGATCATGACGACGATCTCCTCGCCGGGCTTCGCCATCTTGGCTCCGAGCCCGCCGGCAATCTCGTAGCCCATGGTCGAGAAGCCATATTCGCCATGATACGATCCGGGCGCGCCCGCCTGCCATAATTTGTGCAATTCGCCCGGCAGGCCGCCGGAGGCATTCAGCAGCGTCACACCGGAGCCCATGGCGCGCTGCACGGCGCCGATCACCTGCGCGTCGGACGGGTAGGCGGCATTGGTCGACGCCGTCACCTTGGCCGCCTCGGCCTGCCAGGCCTTCTTGCCGGAGGACGCATTGTCGGTCCAGCTTGCCGGCGCCTTCCAGCCCTTCAGCGCAGCACCGAGTTCGGCCAGGCCCTCGGCCGCATCGGCGACCAGTGGCAGGGCGCGGTGCTTGCCGGCGTCGAAGGGCTGCACGTTGAGCCCGATGATGGTCTTGCCCGAATTCTTGAACAGCGCCCACGAACCAGTGGTGAAATCCTGCAGGCGCGTGCCGATGGCCAGCACGACATCGGCTTCCTCAGCCAGCCGGTTGGCGGCAGAAGTGCCGGTGACGCCGACCGCCGCCATGTTGAGCGAATGATCGTCCGGCAGCGAGGATTTGCCGCCTTGCGTCTCGCAGACCGGGATGCCGGCGCTCTCGGCGAATTTCGCCAGTTCGTCCGACGCCTGCGAATAGAGGACACCGCCGCCGGCGATCACCAGCGGTTTTTTTGCGCCCTTCAGCGCCGCTACCGCGGCGGCAAGCTCATGGCGATCCGGGCGCGGCCGGCGCTGGTGCCAGACCCTCTCGGCAAAGAAACTCTCGGGGTAGTCGTAGGCCTCGGCCTGCACGTCCTGGCACAGAGACAGCGTCACCGGGCCGCATTCGGCCGGATCGGTCAGTAACTGCATAGCTCGGCTGAGCGCAGGAATGATCTGCTCCGGCCGGGTGATGCGGTCGAAATAGCGTGAAACCGGACGGAAGCAGTCATTGACCGTCGCCGTGCCGTCGGAGAAATCCTCGGCCTGCTGCAGCACCGGATCTGGAATGCGGTTGGCGAAGACGTCGCCCGGCAAAAACAGGACGGGCAACCTGTTTACATGGGCGAGCGCCGCCGCTGTCACCATGTTGAGCGCGCCGGGGCCGATCGAAGAGGTCGCGGCCATGAAGCGGCGGCGGAAATTGGCCTTGGCGTAGGCAATCGCCGCATGCGCCATCGCCTGTTCATTGTGGGCGCGGAAGGTCGGCAGCTCGTCGCGCAGCTGATAAAGCGCCTCGCCGATGCCGGCGACATTGCCGTGGCCGAAGATCGCCCAGACGCCGCCGAAGATCGGGACTTTGCTCCCGTCGATCTCGGTCATCTGGCGTGACAGGAAGCGGGTCAGCGCCTGCGCCATTGTCAGGCGGATTGTCTTGCTCATGGTGTTTTCCTCCGCAGTCCTATTCCGCGCCTTCTTATGCCGCCTTGCGGCCGCGCGCGGCAAGCCACGCATCCGTCAACTGTTCGAAGCGCTGCGCCATGTCGGCGATCGCCTCGTTATCCGACATCTTGCCGGCCAGCCATTGTTCGGCCGCATGGACGAAGATGGTGCGGCCGACGGCAAAGCCCTTGACGATGGGCGCCTTGGCGGTGGCGGCGAACGCCGCTTCCAGCTCGTCCTGCGGCGCTTCCAGGCCCAGCAGCACGACGCCGCGGCACCAGGGGTCGTGCTTCAGGATGACGGCCTCGATCTTCGCCCAGGCGCCGCTCGACGCCTGCGGCTCGAGCTTCCACCAGTCCGGCTTGATGCCGAGCGCATAGAGCTCTTCCAACGCGCGCGGGATCGTCGTGTCATCGAGCTTGCCATGTTTGCCGGCAATGATCTCGATGAGAAGTTCCCTGCCGACCTTCCGCGCGCCTTCGAACAGGGCTCGCAACTTCTGCTGCTGTTCTTCCTTCAGCGCCGCCGGATCGTCGGGGTGATAGAAACACAGGCATTTGATGCAATGGTCGACCGGCCATTCGACAAGCTGCGAGCCGATGTCCTGCGAGAATTCGAAGCGCAGCGGCCGCGAACCCGGCAACTCTACCGGCCGCCCGAGCCAGGCGAAGGAATGCCTGGCGAATTCGAACATTGCCTTGCGGCCGTGTTTCTCGTCGATCAGCATGCCGTAGCCGTCGCGGCCGGCGGCGACCTTCGCAGCCGCCTTGACTGCCAGCACCTTGAATTCTTCGATCCGTGCCGGATCGGCGCCGGCCTTCGCCGCCACATCCTCGAGCTGCACGCGGTGGTCGCAGGCGAGCGCCATCAGCGAGGGAATGTCGCGCCGGCGCGTCGTTGCCCAATGGATGTGGTTGATCGCCTCGTCCTTGCGCAACGCCAGATGCTCGCTGCCGTGTTTGAGGAAGAACCGCAGTTCTTCGAAGGTCGGATATTCCGGCGCGCAGAGCAGACGCGACACGGCGAAGGCGCCGCAGGCATTGGCCCAGGTCGCCGCTGTCGCATGATCTTCGCCACCCAGCCAGCCGCGCAGGAAACCGGACATGAAGGCATCGCCGGCGCCCAGCACATTGTAGATCTCGATCGGAAATCCCTTGCCGACGACACCGTCCTCGAGATCGTCGCTGATCGGTCCGTCATAGACGATGCAGCCCATGGCGCCGCGCTTCAGGACGATGGTGGCGGACGACAGCGAGCGGATCGTCTTCAAGGCGCTCAGGCAATCGTCGGCGCCCGACGCGATCATGATCTCCTCCTCGGTGCCGACGATGAGGTCGCAATCGGGCAGCACCGTCTTCAGCTGCGCCGAGACCCGGTCCGATTTCACATAGCGCTCGAACCCTTCGGCATGGCCGGCGAGGCCCCACAGGTTCGGCCGGTAGTCGATGTCGAACACCACCTTGCCGCCCTTGGCCTTCATGATGCGGATCGCCTTGCGCTGCGCGGCATCGCTGTTGGGCCTGGAAAAATGCGTGCCGGTAACGACGATCGAGCGCGCCGAGGCGATGAAGGCCTCATCGATGTCCTCCGGCGCCAGCGCCATGTCGGCGCAATCAGAGCGATAGAAGATCATCGGCGAGACGCCTTCGTCCTCGACCGACAGCAGGACCAAGGCGGTAAGCCGCTCCTTGTCGGTCTTCAGCCCGTCGACATTGACGCCTTCACGCGTCAGCTGCTCGCGGATGAAGCGGCCCATCTGCTCGTCGCCGACGCGGGTGAGCAGTGCCGAGCGCAGGCCGAGCCTGGCCGTGCCGACCGAGATGTTGGCCGGGCAGCCGCCGACCGACTTGGCGAAGGAGGTGATGTCCTCCAGCCGCGAGCCGATCTGCTGCCCATAAAGGTCCACGGAAGCGCGACCGATAGTGATAACGTCGAGCGGCGCGTATTCAGCGTCCACGGCTTCGCTCATTGGAACCTCCCGTCGGCCTTGTTGTGTTGGGGTACACGCGCGAGCGGCAGCGTGGCGCCGGGAATATGAAATAATAATTCCAATCCATAGTCAATATGGAATGAGTGTTCCTTCCGTGAAAAGTGCCTTTTCGGCGATGGATCAGGCCTTGCGCTTGCGGCCCGTGTCGCGTCGCTTCTCGCCGACGCCGACGGTCAGCGCCATGGCCAGCGCCATTGTCGCCGACAGCGAGCGGAAGCCGGCGAAATCGGCCTCGGCAACCTCGAACCAGACCTTGGCGAACTGGGCGAGCGGCGAAAACGAGCTGTCGGTGATGGCGACGATCGGCACGCCCTGTTCCGAAATGCTGCGCGCTTCCTCGATCGTGGCCGGTGCGTAGGGCGAGAAAGAAATGGCGATGACGGCATCCGCCGGCGTCGCGAAGCCGATCATCTCGGCATTCAGCCCGGCCGCCGATTCGATCAGCTGGTTGCGGATCTTCAGCTTGCCCAGCGCATAGGCGATGTAGGACGCCACCGGATAGGAGCGGCGCTTGGCCAGCACATAGATGGTCTCCGCCTTGGCCAGCAGGGAAATGGCCTCTTCCAGATGCGCGTCGTCCAGCGTGCGCGAAATGTCGTTGAGCGAGGTCGAGGCGGCGGCGACGAAGCCGTCGAAGATCGCCCGGTGGCCGGCACCGCCCTCTGCCTTGGCGCGCAACGCCTGCAGCCTTTCGTCATAGGATGAGTTGCGCTCGCGCAGCCGTTCGCGAAACACCTGCTGCAGGCTGGTGAAACCATCGAAGCCAAGCTGCTGGGCAAATCGGATCAGGGTCGAAGGCTGCACGCCGGCCGAAGCGGCGATGCTGGCGGCGGTGCCGAAAGCGATATCGTCGGGATTGTCGAGCGCATGGGCAGCGATCTGGGCGATGCGCTTCGGCAGGCTTTCGCGCCGCTCCAGGATGGTGGTGCGCAGCGTCTCGAAATCGCGAGGTACCCGTTCGTCCATCGTCGCTCTGTCCAGGCTCATGCGTGAAGCGTCCCTCTGTGCCTCATCATAGCGAGCCTGCGCAAGAACACCATAAAAAATGAGGCAGACATTCCATTCCAGGGAAAAATGGACTAATTCATCCACGCAGCGCTTCAAGCAGTGGAGAAACGGAAAATGGTCGGCGTCGGTCTCATCGGTACGGGTTTCATGGGCAAGTGTCACGCCATCGCATGGAGTGCCGTCGGCGCCGTCTTTCCGGACGTTGCCAAGCCACGGCTGGTCCATCTCGGCGAGGTCAATGAAGAGCTTGCCCGGCGCAAGGCGGGCGAGTTCGGTTTCGCCAAGGCGTCGGGCGACTGGCGCGCCATCGTCAACGATCCTGACGTGGATATCGTCTCGCTGACCACGCCCAACCAGTTCCATCCGGAAATGGCCATCGCCATCCTCGAGGCAGGCAAGCATCTGTGGTGCGAAAAGCCGATGGCGCCGAGCTTTGCCGAGGCCGAGGCGATGGCAGCGGCGGCGAGAAAGTCCGGTAAGGTCGCGGCGCTCGGCTACAACTACATCCAGAGCCCGGCCATCCGCCACATCGGCGCTTTGCTGGACGAGAAGATCATCGGCGAGGTCAACCATCTGCGCATCGAGATGGACGAGGACTTTATGGCCGACCCAGAGGCGTTGTTCTTCTGGAAGCACGAAGCCGCGTCAGGCTATGGCGCGCTCGACGATTTCGCCGTGCATCCGCTGTCGCTGGTCTCAGCCTTGTTCGGCCGCGTCGCCAGTGTCATCTGCGACATGGCCAAACCCTATGCCGATCGCAAGCTGGCCAGCGGCGGCCGCCGCGCGGTCGAAACCTACGATATAGCCAGCGTGCTGATGCATCTGGAAAATGGCATTGCCGGCACGCTGCTGGTCAACCGCTCGGCCTGGGGCCGCAAGGGCCGCATCGCCGTCCAGATCTTCGGCTCGAAAGGGTCGATCCTGTTCGACCAGGAACGATCGAACGAATTCCAGCTCTACCTCACATCAGACCGGCCGACCGAGCAGGGCTACCGCACCATCCTGGTGGCGCCGCACCACAAGCCTTATGACCTCTTCGTGCCGGCGCCAGGCCATGGCCTCGGCTTCAACGATCTCAAGATCATCGAGTGCCGCGAATTGCTGACGCGGCTTGAAGGCAGGCCGGCGCGGCTCATCGAGTTTGCCGAAGGGCTGGAGATCGAGCGCACGGTGCACGCGATGGCGCGCTCGTTCGAGGAGAAGCGCTGGGTCGATGTGCGGTAAGGCGGCGGCACACCTTCTCCCCTTGCGGGAGAAGGTGGCCTCGCGAAGCGAGGTCGGATGAGGGGTGCTCCAGGGAAC
>NZ_RZTF01000220.1:5594-10893 GCF_004023175.1 Mesorhizobium sp. M7A.F.Ca.MR.362.00.0.0 | reverse complement strand
CGTCATCACCACCACGCGGGTGCCCGGCGCTATGTGCGGCGGCACTAGGGTGCGCACGCCGTTGGACAGCACGGCCGGCTTGTAGGATGACGAGGCCGTCTGGCCCTTGGTTGTCGGCTCGGTTTCCACCACTTCGAAGGTGGCGCGCTGCGGCAGCACCAGGGAAATGGCAATGCCGTTGAACTGCGACACCTGCACGGCCATGCCTTCCAGCAGGTAAGGCGCCATGTCGCCGACCACGGCTTCCGACACCGCGACCTGGTCGTAGCTTTCCGGGTTCATGAAATGAAAGCCTTCGCCGTCGCGATACAGGAACGTGTGCTCGCGCTCTTCCACATAGGCGCGCTCCACCTGTTCGGTGGTGCGGTAGCGTTCCGAAACCTTCACCCCGTCGCCGATGCGGCGCATGTCGAGCTGCGTTACAGGCGTGCCCTTGCCTGGGTGGATGTTTTCGGCAAAGAGGATCACATAAAGCTTGCCGTCCTTGTCGACGACGTTGCCTTTGCGGAGCGAACTGGCGATGACTTTCACCACGGTTTTAAATCCTGCAAGAAGAGTTGACTGGCGTTTGCCGGCTTGTGCGGCGCTGGATGGGGGCCTAGCGCATCTTGGCCGCCGCCGCCAGCCCCCTTCCACCATGTTCCTCGCCGCATGACCGAAGCTTCGCCCTGGTGGACGCCTGACGTTCACGCCGACCGCCGCCCGCGGCTGATGCTGCGCAACGGCATCGCCGCCAGCCTGCGCGACTGGTTCGCCGCCCATGATTTCGTCGAGGTGCAGACGGCCGCGCTACAGGTCTCACCCGGCAACGAGGCGCATCTGGCGGCTTTCGCCACCGAAGCGGTCGGACCGGACGGTGCCCGGTCACCGCTCTATCTCCACACCTCGCCGGAATTCGCCTGCAAGAAGCTGCTCGCCGCCGGTGAGGTCAGGATATTCAGCTTCGGTCCGGTCTATCGCAACCGCGAGCGCGGCGCCTTGCACCATCCCGAATTCACCATGCTCGAATGGTATCGCGTGGGCGAAGCCTATGAGAGCCTGATGCTGGATTGCGCGGCCTTCCTGGCGCTGGCCGCGACAAGGGCAGGGGCTACTCTTTTCTCGTTTCGTGGCCGCGACTGCGATCCGTTCGCCGAGCCGGAACGGCTGACGGTGGCAGATGCCTTCTCTCGCCATGCCGGCATCGATCTGCTGGCCACGGTCGCCGCCGACGGCAGCACCGATCGCGACGCGCTATACGCCGCCTTGATCCGGGCCGGCATGCGTACCGCGCCCGACGACAGCTGGGCCGACCTGTTCAGCCGGGTGATGGTGGAAAAAATCGAGCCATTCCTCGGGCAGGGACGAACGACCATCCTGTGCGAATATCCGGTGGCCGAGGCGGCACTGGCACGGCCGAGCCCACGCGACCCGCGCGTGGCGGAGCGTTTCGAGCTCTATTGCTGCGGCGTCGAGCTCGCCAACGGCTTTGGCGAACTGACCGACGCCAAGGAGCAGCGCCGGCGCTTCATCATCGAGATGGACGAGAAGCAGCGCATCTATGGCGAGCGCTATCCGCTGGACGAGGATTTCCTCGCCGCCCTTGCCATCATGCCGCCTGCCAGCGGCATCGCGCTCGGCTTCGACCGGCTCGTCATGCTGGCGACAGGCGCGCAAAAAATCGAGGACGTGATCTGGACGCCTGTTGCCTGAGGCGCGGAAAGATCTGGCCTATTCGATTCCAGGGATCAAGACTGGACCGTGACCCCGAACCAAGAGACCACATGACCGGTACTGGATTTCACGGTCAATCGGGAAGATCTACAGTGGCTGCTTCTGAAACGGTCGAAATCGCCATTGTCGGCGCCGGAGTTGTCGGGCTGGCGACGGCACTTCGCCTTGTCGCGGACGGCCGCGAAGTCCTGCTCATCGATCCGAACGAGCCGGGCTCCGGCGCGTCATCAGGCAATGCCGGAACGATCGCCGAATATGCCTGCATGCCGGTCGGCACTCCTGCGGTGCTGCGGGCGTTGCCAAAGCTGCTGCTTGATCCCGACAGCCCGTTTTCGCTGCGCTGGCCAGCGCTGCTGCAGCTGGCGCCATGGCTCGTTCGGTTCATGCGGCAATCGCTGCCGGCGGCCACCCGGGCCAATGCGCTGGCGCTCGCCGGACTGCTGGCCGACGCCCTCCCGGCCTGGGAAGACATGGCCGGGGAGGCCGGGCTGGAGGACCAGCTGCGCCGCAATGGCTGTCTTTACCTCTATCGCCGCGAGAGCGATTTTGCCGCTGGCGCCGGCGGCCGGGCAATGCGCGCTGGGCTTGGCATCCACCAAGAGGTGCTGACTCCCGAAGAGGTGGCGGCGCTTGAGCCGGGCCTGCCGGCGACAGCAGCGCATGGCGTGTATTTTCCCGATTCGATCAATGTCACCGATCCGGCAATGGTGATGCGGCGGTTGCTGGGCGCGGTGAGTGCCCGTGGTGCATCGGTGAAGCAGGCTGAGATCACCGGACTGCAGGTCGAAGCTGACGGTGTCCAGCTCAGCGGACCCGGCGTTCGCATCAAGGCTGGCACGGTGGTGATCGCCGCCGGTGCACGGTCGCGCGCACTGGCCGCGCAGGCCGGCGACAGGATTCCGCTCGAGACCGAGCGCGGCTACCATCTGGAATTCCAGACCGACGCGCCGCTGCTCAACCGACCTGTCTGTCCCGTCGATCTTGGTTTCTACCTGACGCCGATGGCTGGCCGCTTGCGGGTCGCCGGCACCGTCGAACTCGGCGGCCTGGTCGCGCCGCCAAATCCGCGCCGGCTGGCGCTGCTTGACCGTGGCGCCAGGCAAATTTTTCCCAGGCTCGGCTCGCCTGCCTCGCAATGGCTCGGCTTCCGGCCATCTCTGCCGGATTCCAGGCCGGTCATCGGCGCTTCGCACGGCAGCTCCCGCGTAATTCATGCTTTCGGGCACGGCCATCTCGGCCTGACGCTGGCTCCGATCACCGCGCGGCTGGTCGCCGACTTGATCGGCGGACGCGGCGATCCGGCTCGGCTCGCACCTTTCGCGGCGGGCCGTTTCGGCCGTTGATCGACCGATGCCCTCGATCTGAGTTAGTGCGCGAAAATCTGCTCCAGCGAGCGAAAACCCTTGAATTCCAGGGCATTGCCCGAGGGGTCGCGGATGAACAGCGTTGCCTGTTCGCCGGGTTCGCCCTTGAAACGCACCATCGGCCGTTCCAGCCAGTCGATGTCGTCGCGCGCCTCCAGCCGCGTCGCCAGGCGCTGCCAGTCGTCCATCAGCAGCACCGCGCCGAAATGCGGAATCGGCACGACAATGCCGTCGACCCTGCCGTCACTGGGGGCCTGTGCGGCCTGCGGACGCAGATGCGCCGACATCTGGTGGCCGTAGAGGTCGAAATCGACCCAGGTCGCGGATGAACGGCCGATCGCACAGCCCAGCACCTCGCCATAGAAAACGCGGGTTTCATCGAGATCACGGACCGGGAAGGCGAGATGGAAAGGCGTCATCGAAATGCTCCGTGCAGGCTGCGAACCGATTTTGCGTGACAGGGTTCGCGATTTGAACCGCCCACCCTGCATTTTGATTGAAGCCTATGCCATTGCACAAGCCGGACCGGAACAATAGATGGGTGGGCAACGGCCGCACACCGGCCGCACCAGCAGGATTTCAGGCATGACCGATATATCAGACGCAGCAAAATTGACCGACCGCGTCGCGGCTCTGGTCGAGGCTGCCAAAAAGGCCGGCGCCGATGCCGCCGACGCGGTGGCCGTGCGCGGCCGCTCGACCGGCGTGTCGGTGCGTCTCGGCAAGGTCGAGGCTACGGAAGCCTCCGAGAGCGAGGATGTGGCGCTGCGTGTTTTCGTCGGCGGCCGCGTGGCGAGTGTCTCGGCGACAGCGGCGTCCGACCCGAAAACGCTGGCCGAACGCGCTGTTTCCATGGCGAGAGTCTCGCCTGAGGATCCCTATCAGGGGTTGGCCGACCCGGCATTGCTGGCCAAACAGACACGCGATCTCGATCTGTTCGACGCCACCGAGGTGTCCGCCGACCAGTTGAAGGAAGCCGCATTGGCGGCGGAGGCGGCAGCGCTTGGCGTCAAGGGCGTGACCAATTCGGCCGGCGCCAGCGCCGGTGCCGGCCTCGGCGGCCTGGTGCTGGCCACCTCGCACGGCTTCCTCGGCCACTATGTCGGCTCGCGGTTCTCGCGCTCGGCCAGCGTCATCGCCGGCGAGGGCACCGGCATGGAGCGCGACTATGAATTCTCATCGCGCCAGCACTTTGCCGATCTCGATGCGCCCGAGGACATCGGCCGCAAGGCCGGAGAACGCGCGGTGCGCCGCATCGGCGCGCGCAAGGCAGCGACCGGGCCGGTCGACGTGGTGTTGGACCCACGCGTCGCGCGCGGCATCGCCGGCCATCTGGCCGGCGCCATCAACGGCGCCTCGGTCGCGCGCAAGACCTCGTTCCTGCGTGACATGATGGGCAAGCAGGTGGCCGCCTCCGCCATCACCGTCACCGACGAGCCGCTCCGGCTGCGTGGCCAGGCCTCGCGTCCGTTCGACGGCGAAGGCGTCGAGGGCGAAAAGCTGCTGATGGTCGAGAAGGGCGTGCTCAGCCACTGGTTCCTGTCGACCTCGGCTGCAAGGGAACTGGGCCTCGTCACCAACGGCCGCGGCGCGCGCGGCGGCTCTTCCGTGACGCCATCCTCCACCAATCTCGCCATCGAACCGGGCGAGCGGTCGCCGGAAGAGCTGATCAAATCGCTCAGGACCGGCTTCTACGTCACCGAAGTGTTCGGCCAGGGCGTCGACATGGTCACCGGCGAATACAGCCGTGGCGCCTCGGGTTTCTGGATCGAGAACGGTGAACTGGCCTATCCGGTCGCCGAGGTCACCATCGCCTCGAACCTGAAGACGATGTTCCTCAACATGGTGCCGGCCGATGACCTCGACCGCAATTTCGGCACCGCCGCCCCAACGCTCCTGATCGAAGGCATGACCCTTGCCGGAGCATGACCTGACCACTGCCGGGGCCACCGAAGATTTGCCGCTGCTGCGCGATGCTGCCCGCGAGGCGGGGCTCATCGCCATGCGCTACTTCGGCAACAGCCCGCAAGTCTGGATGAAGGGCGGCACATCGCCGGTCAGCGAGGCCGACCACGCCGCCGACGCCTATCTGCGCGAAACATTGCTGGCGGCGCGGCCCGATTATGGCTGGCTGTCGGAAGAGACGGTCGACGATCCGGTCCGGCTTTCGGCACGCCGCACCTTCGTCGTCGACCCGATCGACGGCACGCGCGGTTTTCTGG
>NZ_RZTF01000220.1:5159-5584 GCF_004023175.1 Mesorhizobium sp. M7A.F.Ca.MR.362.00.0.0 | reverse complement strand
TGGAAGGCCAGCGCACCTGGTGCGTCAGCGTCGCCGTCGTCGAGCGTGGCCGTACGCTGGCCGGCGTGCTGGAATGCCCGGCGATGGAGGAGACCTATTGGGCGCTGCCCGGCCAGGGCGCCTTCTGCAACGGCAAGCGCATTGCGGTTCGCAAGCTGGCGGAAACAGCCGAGATTTCCGGGCTGAAGCAGTTGACCGACCTGATGCCGGCCGAATGGCAGGCGCGGCTGAAGCGAGCGCCCTACAGCCCTTCGCTCGCCTATCGGCTGGCCATGATCGCCAATGGCTCGCTGGATGCCACTTTCGTCAAGCCGAACGCGCATGACTGGGATATCGCGGCGGCCGACCTCATCCTGCGCGAGGCCGGCGGCCAGCTGCTCGACCAGCACGGCCGCGCTCCGCTCTATGCCGGCGAGGTGACCCGT
>NZ_RZTF01000220.1:437-5149 GCF_004023175.1 Mesorhizobium sp. M7A.F.Ca.MR.362.00.0.0 | reverse complement strand
CCCTTGCTGCCGGCAGCGGTGAATTGCTGGCTGTGCTCGCCGGCGTCATCGCCGGCCTGGACGCGTGAAGGCGTTTTCCCCGGCGAGATGAATTCATCTCGCCCTAAAGGTTCCAAAGTTGGCGGCTTTGGTCTAGACCTGTGACAAACTCACGATATGTGAAGGACCGACATGGCCGCGGAAGACGGAAAGAAACAGCTTTTGCATCTGGTGTTCGGTGGCGAACTCAAGAAGCTTGGCGGCACCGAATTCCGCGATCTCGAGGGCCTCGATATCGTCGGCATCTATCCCGACTATCAATCCGCGCACACGGCGTGGAAAGCCAAGGCGCAAGCCAGCGTGGACAACGCCCACATGCGTTACTTCGTCGTTCATCTGCACCGGCTGCTGGACCCCGACAACAAGGCTGCCGGTTGACTTCGATGGAGCATGACCTGGCGAAAGGGCCAGCAAGCGATGCCGCGCCCACGGGCAGGGGACGCAGCCGCACGACCAAGGCCTTCTGGCGCAAGATTCGCCAACCGCTGGCGCAGTCGCGATTCGTCAAGAACGCCATCGCCAGCCTGTTCGCCCAGTTCGTGCGCTTCGTGCGCCTCACCAATCGCGTCGTCGAGGGATCGGCACGGTTTTCGGGCGGTGCCTATACCGAATTCGAGCCTGGCATCATCGCCTTGTGGCATGGCCAGCATCTGCTGACGCCAGCCTATTACCCCAAGCGCAAGCCGCTGGTCGCCATGGTTTCGCGCAGCGCCGATGCCGAGCTCAACGCCTTGATGCTGGAAAAATTCGGCATCGAGGCGGTGCGCGGCTCGGGCGGGCGGGAGAATGCCAGGCACCTCGACAAGGGTGGGGCAAAAGCGCTTATCGCCCTGAAAAAGTCGCTCGCCGTCGGCAAGAACGTCGCCATGATCGCAGATATTCCGCACGGCACGCCGCGAGACGCAGGGCTTGGTATCGTTCTCCTGGCTCGCCTCTCGGGCCGGCCGCTTGTGCCTGTCGCCATCACCACCAGCCGCCGCAAGGTACTGGAGAAGAGCTGGGACAAGACCACCATCAACCTGCCGTTCGGCCGTTCGTCGATCGTCATCGGTCAGCCGATCTTCGTGGCGGCCGGCGCCGATGAGGCCGAAATGGAGCGCAAGCGCCAGGAAGTGACGACCGCGCTCAATGCCGCGACCGCCGAGGCCTACCGTCTCGTGGATGCCCCGCGATGAGCGGCCGCTGGGCGCGAGCCATGCTGTCGGCATACCGTTTCGCGGGTGCGGCCGCCTATCCGCTGGTCGGGCCCTATGTGGCCTGGCGCACCTCGCGCGGCAAGGAAGACCGCTACCGCCGCCGCGAGCGCTATGGCGTCGCCGGCCGCGCGCGCCCCGACGGGCCGGTGATCTGGATCCACGCGGCGAGCGTCGGCGAGACCATAGCCGTCGTGCCGCTGGTCGAAAGCATCCTCGACTATGGCGTCAACATCGTGCTGACGACCGGCACGGTCACCTCGGCGCAGGTCGCCGACGAGCGTCTCGGTGACCGGATCATCCACCAATACGTACCGCTCGATCTCAAGCCGGCGGTCAGCCGGTTTCTCGATCACTGGCAGCCGGATCTGGCGATCATCGCCGAATCCGAGATCTGGCCGATGACCATCCTCGAGCTTGGCGCGCGCCGCGTGCCGCAGGTGCTGGTCAATGGCAGGCTGTCCGACCGCTCGTTCAAGTCGTGGAAGAAACGCGCCAACATCGCCGAGGCGTTGTTCGAGAATCTGGCTCATGTCGTGGCGCAGTCGGATGTCGATGGCGAGCGGTTTCTGGCGCTCGGCGCGCGGCCGGTCACCGTGTCGGGCAATCTCAAGGTCGATACCTCGCCGCCGCCCGTCGACGAACGGGCGCTGGCGACGCTGCGGCGGCAGATCGGCACGCGCCCGACCTGGGCGGCGATCTCGACCCATGACGGCGAGGAAGTGGTCGCGGCTGAAGTCCACGCGACGCTGCACAAGCGCCACCATGGTCTCCTGACGATCGTCGTTCCGCGTCATCCCGATCGCGGCGAGGCGCTTGCGGCACAAATTTCCGGCATGGGCCTGAAGGTCGCGCGACGCAGCAAGGGCGACAGGATAGCCGCCGACACGGATATATTGCTCGGCGACACGATCGGCGAGATGGGACTCTATCTCCGGCTGACCGAAATCGCCTTCGTCGGCCGCTCGCTGACCTCCGAGGGTGGCCAGAACCCGCTGGAACCGGCCATGCTCGACACCGCGGTTCTCGCCGGGCGCAATGTTCAGAATTTTCGCGAGGCCTACCAGCGTCTCCTCGACAGCGGCGGCGCCAAGCTGGTGCGCGATCGCGACATGCTGGCCGGCGCCGTCAATTTCCTCCTGACCAACGAAGTGGCGCGCCACGAGATGATGGCGGCGGGTGTGGCGACCGTCGACGAGATGCGTGGCGCGCTGGCGCGCACGCTGAAATCGCTTGAGCCCTATATCCAGCCGCTGGTCGTCAAGTCGCGCCTGAAGGGCGCGAACGGTCGCTAGCGTGGCCTCTGAAGCACCACCATTCTGGTGGGAAGAGCCGGACTGGCGGGTCCTGGCACTGTCGCCGCTATCGGCCATCTATGCGGCCGCCGCGGGCCGCGGCATGCGGCGGGCCAAGCGCGAGAAGATCGAAGCACCCGTTCTGTGCATCGGCAATTTCACGGTTGGCGGCACCGGCAAGACACCGGTGGCCATCGCGCTCGCCGAACAGGCCAAGCGCATGCATCTCAAACCAGGCTTCCTGTCGCGCGGCCACGGCGGCTCGTTCGCCGAGCCGCATGTCGTCGATATCGATCACGACAGCGCCCGGCATGTCGGTGACGAACCGCTGCTGCTCGCCGAGCACGCGCCGGTGGCGGTGACACCGAACCGCGCCGCCGGCGCCCGGCTGCTGCTGGAACGCAATGGCTGCGATTTCCTGATCATGGATGATGGCTTCCAGAGCGCCCGCATCCACATCGACTACGCGCTGGTCGTCGTCGACGCGCGCTATGGGATCGGCAATGGCCGCGTCATTCCGGGCGGGCCGCTCAGGGCCAAAATCGTCGACCAGTTGGTCTTCACCAGCGGGCTGTTGAAAATGGGCGAGGGCACTGCCGCTGACAGCGTGGTCCGCCAGGCCGCACGCGCCGGCCGGCCGATCTTCGAGGCCCATACAGAGCCAAGCGGCAAGGCAGGGCTTGCCGGCAAGCGGTTCCTCGCCTTCGCCGGTATCGGCCATCCCGAGAAATTCTTCGACACGGTGCGCGAAGCCGGCGGCGAACTGGCGTTGACGCGGCCGTTTCCGGACCACCATTTCTTTGCCGAGGACGAACTTGCCGAGTTGGCGGCGACCGCACGCACTGAGGGGCTGGTGCTCATCACCACCGCCAAGGACGCGGCCCGGCTGCGCCACGGCGCCCCACAGGACTTTCTCGACCGGCTCGAGGTGCTGGAGATCGACACGGTCTTCGAACTCGATCACGTTCCCGAGCGCATCATCGACGAGACGCTCGATGCCTGGCGCCAGCGCAAGCTGAAGGGCTAAAGCAATTCCAGGAACAGTGTGAAACGGTTTTCCGTTCCGGAATTGCGTCAAAACAAAGGGATAGAGCGGTTCGCCGTTCCGTGAAACGGCGAACTGCTCTAACCGCGCTTGCGCAGCTCCGGATGCATCTCGATTTCGCGGCGCAGCGAGGCGGTGGCGCTGATGTAGGGCTCCTGCCTGGCGACGCTCCAGTATTTCAACTCGTCGAGCGGAATGCTTTCGCCTGTCACCGCGCAACGCACGAACGCGCCGGGACTGGTAACCTGGAAGTCGCCATCCAGATAGCGGATGCGGGCTTCCTTGCCGCCGGGGCCTTCGAAACGGTTCATCATGCGGGGACGCCAGGGTTCATGAGGATTTCATCGCCATAAATTCCCGGCGAGGTCAAGCATGCGACAAGCCTGAGACAATGCTGAACGCTTATTGTGAGGCGGAAAAATGGTGTTGGTGGGCCGCAATGGACATTTCCTCCACTCGTCTTCCCGCCTTGCTCAGGGAAGTGATGACGCCGCAGGCCGTGCCCTCGGGGCAGGCTGATCCAGTCATGACGGCACTGGTCAAGGCGCTGGTCCAACCGCCGGCGCCGTCTCTGCTCGCACAACAGACAGCGCCAGCGCTGTTGACTTTGCCGGCCGCGCCAATGGCCGTCAAATCGCAGCAGATCGCATCGGCTGGCATCGTCGATGCCTATCTTGCCCAACTTGAGACGGGCGAAGAGGCGGCGTTGGCAACGATCGCGGCGAGAAAGGCAAAACCCGAAGCCGAAACGCCGCGAGCCTTCTTGCCGCCTTCGACAACGGCCAATGATAATGCTCCTGCCAGGGTTGCGGGGCTGTCATTGCTGTCGCTTATCCCGCCGCAGGCTCCAGTCCCGCGCAACGCTGCCGCTTTGGGTGCATTGGCGGGCAGGCACAGGCCGGCCAATCAATCCCATGGTGCGGCGCCGAACCCTGAGCACTTGCTGGTGAAGGTCGGCTTTGTTTCGATAGTGGCCGGTTTGCTGGGAACCGTGATCCTTGGGTTCGTTCTGTTGTTGCTTCGCTGAGCTTCGAATCGGCTGGTTCTCGATATATGCCCGGCGGAAGGCCTACCGCTCGGCTTCGATGAACGCCTCGATCTTTTCCGGCGCCAGCCCGGCATCCGCCGCGATGCGGCGGG
>NZ_RZTF01000220.1:0-427 GCF_004023175.1 Mesorhizobium sp. M7A.F.Ca.MR.362.00.0.0 | reverse complement strand
GCGGTACGCGGCCGCCCGATCGGCCGGTCGAGCCAGTAGGACACCGGATTGAGCGCGGTGCGCTCATCGACGGGCGTGATGCGGCCCGATAGCAATTGATGCCCGGTCAGGGGTGGGCGTGCCAGCGCGATGCCGAGCCCATAGGCGGCGGCGTCGAGCACCAGATTGTAGTCCTCGAAGCGACGGTCCTGCGGGCGCGGGCGATAATCCATGCCTTGCGCGGCAAACCAGGCGCGCCAGGCAGACGCGTCGGAATCGTTGATCAGCGGATATTTGAGCAGCCGGGCAGGGTCGCCGCGGCCGATCTCGCAGGCAAGCTCGGGCGACGCGACGGGGAAGACATGTTCCTCGAAAAGCTGCACCGAGACGCGGCCCGGAATGCCGCCGCGTCCACAGCGGATGGAGAGATCGATGCCCTCATCGGCAA
>NZ_RZTF01000021.1:0-39302 GCF_004023175.1 Mesorhizobium sp. M7A.F.Ca.MR.362.00.0.0 | reverse complement strand
GTGGCAGTCGTCACGACGCTGGCCTGTTCGCTGCTGCTTCAGGCCTGCTATTTCGGCTGCGTGCTCTTTTTCGCGGACGTCGATGATCTGTAGAACTGTTCATTCGCTCCGCAGAGGGCCGGCGAATCCAATCTCTTCCTAAGCCCGTTGGCCGTAATAGAAAGACACGAGGCCGGCGAGTTCGTCCTCAGCTGCCACTGTGCTAGCAAGGGAACGGAATCCAATCCCGGAGCAGATGGCCAGAGTTGAGCGAAGACTGCGGTCGGAGCTCCTGCGCTTCCGGGTCTCCAAGGGGACGACTTTGCGAACCGAAGGGACTTTGAAGCGTTGACGTGGTCGGCGTGCGGTAGGTTGGGCCAGCGACAGGGATCCCAGCCGGCCGGGAAGCACCGCCCTCTCAATGTGCGTTGACTTCGCTTCCTTTGGCAAAATGTGGGTAACGGCGAGGGCCGGGCCGTCGACATTCCCGCCCTTTTGGTGCGTGCGCCGTTAGGCGCGACAATTCGGTGCCCGCGTGTAACTGCGCGCATTCGCCGAAGCTTAGACGTGGTGCATTCCCGCTCGCCCGCTTGGCGGATAGTTCCGGCCGTGCTGGTTTTGCCGGCCGTAACGCCCGCCGCTCGTCGGTAAGGCCTCACTGCCACACGCCTCTCCGGCAACGGCTCGGCGCGTCGCGCAATCCGGTTGGCGCTCAGGCCAGGCCCTTCGCTAGCTCCAACGCCTGCCGTTCGAACAGGCGGCGGTAAATGCCACCATCGAGATTGATCAGCGCGGCATGATCGCCGTCCTCCATGATGCGGCCACGGTCGAAGACGAGCAGCCGATCGAGCGAGCGGACCGTCGACAGCCGGTGTGCGATGACGAGTGTGGTTCGGCCCACCATCAACCGATCCACCGCTTGTTGAATGAGCACCTCGGATTCCGAATCGAGGCTCGATGTGGCCTCGTCCAGAATAAGGATCGGCGCGTTCGCGAGGAAGGCGCGCGCGATCGCCACGCGCTGGCGCTCGCCGCCGGAGAGCTTCAAACCCCTTTCGCCGACCAATGTCCCACAGCCCTTCGGCAGGGGCGCGATGAATTCGTGGGCACTTGCCAGCCGTGCCGCTTGCTCGATCTCGGCCCGGCTCGCGCCAGGCCGGCCATAGGCGATGTTCTCGGCAAGCGACCTGTGAAACAGGATCGGCTCCTGCTGCACGATCGCGATCTGCGAACGAAGGGACTCTTGGGTCACCTCGGAGACGTCCTGACCGTCTATCAGGATCCGGCCGCCGCTCAGGTCGTAGAGTCTCTGGATCAGCTTCACGAATGTTGTCTTGCCGGAACCGGAGGGTCCAACCAACCCAACCCTTTCGCCAGCTTCAATCGACAGCGAACATTCGCTATAGAGCGGCAGGGGATGGTTGGCGTAGCGGAAGTGGACGTTCTCGAAATCGATACGGCCCTTCGTGATCCGGATCGGCTTGGCCTCTGGACGATCGGCAACATCCACGTGCTGATTGTGGATGGCCACTAGTTCTTCCATCTCATTAACCGAGTGCTGCACGTTGCGGACATGCATGCCGGCATCACGCAGATAGCCCTGCAGGACGATGAAGCACGTGAGAACATATGCTATCTCGCCCGGCGTTGCCTGTCCATGCGACCACAGAAGCAGGGCATATCCGACCACCGCCACCCTGAGCGCAACCAAAGTTACGCCTTGGGTTGAGCCGATGATCGTTCCGCGCACCCAACTCCGGCGCGCGCGGTGCCGCCATTTCGTCATGATGTTTGCAAGCCGCTCGTCTTCGCGAACCTCTGCGCCGAAGCCCTTGACCACAGCGTTGCAACTGACCGCGTCCGCAAGCGCGCCGCTGAGCCTTGTGTCCCATCGGTTGGCAAGGCTCGCCGCTGGCGCGACATAGCCGAGCGACAGCGAAATCGAAAACGCAAGGTAGACGAGAGAGCCGCAAGCAAAGATCACGCCCATGACCGGCCAGTGCCAGCCGAGCAGCACCGTCGAGCCGATCAAGATGACAAACGACGGGAGCAGCGTGACGAGTATCGTGCTGTTGAGGAGGTCGAGCGCCCACATGCCGCGCGTTATCTTGCGCACTGTCGAGCCGGCGAAGCTGTTTGCATGCCAGTCTGTCGAAAAGCGCTGCACATGATGGAACGCTTCGGTCGCGACGTCGGAAATCATTTTCAACACCAAGTCGTTCAGGCCAATTAAGGCGACGTGGCGCATGGCAATGGAACCGAGTGCCAATGCAATCGGTACAGAGAATGCTGCAACAGCTGCCGAAGCTGGTGCTGCCGCATTAGCAGCACGAGAAACAGCGTCGATAAGTCGGCCAGAATAGAGCGGCATCAACACGTCAGCCAGCGTGGAGGCGAGCATCGCGGTCATGATGATCGCGAGCCGGGCCGGCTGCCTGTTCCAGAGGCGAACAGTGAAGGCGAAAACGTCGCGACAAGTGGCGCCGCGCCCATGGACGGGGAAACGTCTCATAGTTTCCAAGCGGGCGCATCAACACGCTCGGTCCCAAAGACGATAAAAGACAAAACTGGAATTTCGACCTCCCCCATAACAGCATCAATTTTGGCGGGCAGCTCTTGCCGCCTCACGACGGTGAGTTCAAAAGTCGTGCCAACTGAGCGGGAACATCCGAAGGACAAATTCAGCAGGTTACCGAGCCTGGAGAAAGTCAGCCGCCATCCAGTCGAATACGATTGCTACGGCTGCTCAACTCGGGAGATTGGAAAAGAAGGTCGATGTATCGATTGAATTTTGAGCTTGTTCTTGCCTCGATCAAATAAGTACAGTTGCAATGCAGCTTTCTCAGGCCCGGCACTTAGGTGCTGATTTCAAAAGTGCGCCGCGAATACTTTCCTGCCCATATTCCGTCAATCGAATGCTCGACTGTCGGATTGTGCGCTCCCCGACACAGTGCTGTCGGTTCGCCTCCTGGGTACCTCCCCCGTCGATTGACGACCTGAAGGAGAAGCTTCGCTCGCAAGCTGGCACGACTCTTGAGGGTACTCCAGGTGGCGGAAGGAACTCCGGCTCGAGTCCCGTTGACTTCGGATGTTGCGAGGCTGGGTTGGAGCAAACTGTGCACCAATGAGAACGCAATGAAGGAGACATCATGGAACTCCGGCGGATTGCGGTGGAGTTAGACCTATTCCTCAAGATGACTGATGATGTCGCTCAATCCGAACAGTTGTTCGAACTGTTGTCTGCGTTTGCGCTGAATTTCGATTGCCCGTGGATTGCCTATGGGTCGCTCGCATCAGAACAGAGGGTTTTCAAGCCGAACCGAGAGGGTTCTGTGGTGATGTGGAATTATCCTGCTGAATGGCAGGAGCGCTACTCGAGAATGGGCTATGCCAAAATAGACCCACTCATCAAGAAAGGTCGAAAGGAGGCGGGACCCTTTCGATGGAGCGAGGTGTATACCGATGAAAGCATAACTGAAGATGGACGCCGCGTCTTGGACGAAGCAGCAACATTCGGCTTGAGGTCAGGCGTTACCGTCCCATTACATGGCCCTGGTGGCAGCTTTAGGTTTGTGAGTTTTGCTCAATCCTCGGACTGCGAATTGCAGAATAGAGCGATCACCTACCTGCAAATGGCCGCGCTGCGGTTTCATCGGATGGTTACGAAGTTCGACACTACGACTGCGTCGGAACGAGCTCATAACCTGTCTCCGAGAGAAATAGAGTGCATTGATTTGGTGTCACAAGGAAAATCATCTTGGGAAATAGGAACTATTTTAGGCAGATCACGAAATACGATAGATTTCCATTTAAAAAATGTAATGCGGAAGTTGGATGCGACCAGCAGAACGGTAGCTGTTGTAAAAGCTTTGAACCTTGGGATTATCGAACCGCCGTAGGTGCGCAGCTAGTTCTCCGCCCGTAGTAGCGCGCGTGATAGCCGAGACGCTCCGGCGTGCGCTCGCTCTTCGAAGCACCCAGCGCCTCGTCCATCTCGGCCTCGAGCACCTCCTGCATCACGGCGCGAATCACCTCGTGCAATCCATCCGGCCTCGAAAGCAAAATGTCGTTGACGCTGCTATGGCGGATTTATCTTCAGGCTTGGTCCTGGTGGCGATGCTGAGTTCGCTTCGCTGAGATTGGGCGGTCATGACAGGGTGGTGTTCAATGTCACCGATTCCTGGAAGAAATTACCATCCGTATTAAGCGACTGACGATGAGTGATGTGTGTCCAAAATCTGACAGCTGTCAGAAAACATGTCGGGTTCAATACAGCGGAGCGTCTTAGCTCTGTCGGGCTTTTCGAAGCCTATCTCGCAGTAACTGCGCGCCAGGCGCACTAGCTCGGCCTTTGCTGGTCGATGTGCGGCAATATAGTGTGAGGGCTGACCCGCATGAGAACACGGAACTCGCTCGATGAAGGATGATCGACGGCATCCAGAAAGCTTCTCTCCGGCGGGTTCGAGGGTGCTGCGCGCGCATCTCGGCGACGGGCCAGCGACCAACGGTTGAGGCTACATCTCCGGAGCGAGTGATGCCTCGAAAGATGCAATGCTGTCTCTGGTCCGACGCGCTGGAAGTTTGTGAAGGTCGGCCCGGCAAGTCGGTGAACCGGGCGGCTTAGGCTGCCAAAAAGGGTAGATGTCTGCGTTGCCTCGGTAGATCAGCAGGCGGTATCAGAAAGCCAAAGGCACACGCACACCATCGTGGCGCTTCGCAGGAAGTAGATGGGAGTAATCACCAGTGATTTTACCGGAACTTCGCTCAGCAAACACAGCCGGCAGGGTTTTGGAGATAACGACGACCACGGGATGCGTCGTAGGATGTTCATATTGTCCCCAGGACAAGTTCGCGGTCCGGCAAAGAAAAGTGTCTCATGCGAGTCATCTGGATCTTGAAGATTTCAAGCGGTGTCTGGCCCGCGTACCGACTTCCGTCGACATTGGTTTTGCGGGATACTCCGAACCTTGGCTCAATCCGGACTGTACCGAAATGGTGGAGCACGCCTTCGCCAAAGGCCATGGCATCAGGATTTTTACGACGCTGGTGGGAATGAACGGGCAGGACCTGCAACGATTGCAAGCCTTGCGCTTGGGCGTATTCGTGGTTCATGTTTTCGATGATGGCACCTACATGAACAGCCGCCTGGTCGGAGACAAGTATCGCGATCTGGTTCGTCAACTCGTCGACGCGGATATCCCCTTGATCCGGTTCGTGGCTTTGGGCGAGCCCCACCCAGATATAGCCGACATTATTCCTACCGAAGCACTGATAAAAGCGCGGCCCATGAGCAGTAGGGGTGGAAGCGTCGACCCTAAGATCGTTGCACCACGTCAGCCAGTGGTCGGAGCCCTAACCTGCGTGGACGCACGACAGTATCGGAATGTTCTTCTTCCAAACGGCGACGTTACCCTGTGCTCTATGGATTTTGAACGGCGTCACGTATTGGGCAACCTTCTATATGAGGGTTACTCCGCTCTGTTTGAAAAGCCAGTTTTTCGCGAAATCGTCGACCGCATGAATGGAGCAGATGGTTTTCTGCTTTGCAGGATGTGTGAATTCGCCGACCCAAACGACCGGACCTGAGTGCATGCCGGCCGAGAGGGCGTGCCTGGCAGTGCGGATGGCCCCACGACAGATGCACCTGCCCGCGACGCCATCGTGTTTTCACGTTACGCCAGTATGTTCCTGTAGGCGCGGCAGTGGGCCTCGAGCATTTCGGAGACGAGCTCATCGAAAGGTCTTCGCCTTCCAACCGAGCTTGTCGGCCTGCCTAGCTTGAGGTAACGCCGATCACAGGTCAACCATCGGTCGGATGGAAACAGTGTTAGTCGATCCCGATCAGAGCTTGATTGCTTACTCACGGCTCACCTCGTCAACGCCTTCACCCTCCCGGACGATCTCCTTTTCGACTCGCCTGAAGGCAGCAGCGCAGCTGCGGCCGGGGATGGTTGCCGTCGCGGTAGTGGACGTTCTCGAAACCGATGCGGCCCTTCGCCAGCGCGTCTCCCGGTTGCTTCCGCCTGGCCTACGAACGGGCTTTCCGTCAAGGGGGTCCACGGCGGCCCCGCCCTCTTGATCCGGGGGCTCGGGCCAGTCATCGCGCAAGAGATCGGAATCCGCATTCTTCTCAAAGAGAGCGTGGCTTTCGCTGTGTCATCGGTCATCAAATAGTTTCTTGAATCAGGTTGGTGTCCGCAGCCCGAGGTTGAACGGCGAATATATTGATGACCGCCGCGAAGCCGCTCGCTCGCTACGGCGCTATTGAGGAGCGCGCTCGCGAGCGGCTTCGCTACCGCCGAGCGACACAACCTCTGGCGACGCGACCCTGCTGATCTCCTTGGACATTTGTCCGGAGGCGCTATGGGCAGCGATGGGTGGGGTACGTCAACTACCTGATGCCATAGTAGCGATGCTTTCGCGGAAGCTTTAGAAGCCATCCTGTTGCAGCACATTCTCCGAAAGCATCCGAATGGAGGGCAACGCAACCCAACAATATTTGATGAGGATGCCGGCATCACCAGACTAACCAAGGCTGCCTCCGGCATTCTGCTCTCAATGTTAGATGACGAACATCTACCGCGAGCAACCAGCCATTAATCGCTCTCTTCTTTGAACGACCCAAGTGCAGAGGACTCAATATGAACACCGACCCTTTCACGGCCCATGAGTCCAACGTTCGTCGCTACGGTCGGTCGTTTCCCGCCGTCTTTGCGAGGGCACTTGGGGCCACCATCTGGGACGAGACCGGTAACGCATACATCGACTTCCTCGTTGGGTCCGGGGCGCTCAATTACGGGCACAACAATCCGGATATCATGGCGCCGGCGATTGAATATCTCGTCGGTGAGAACATTCTTCTGTCGCTTGATATGCATACGGCGGCAAAGCGTGACTTCATTGAAGGGTTCGTCGATTGGATCCTGAAACCCAGAGGCCTTTCATACAAGATTCAGTTTCCTGGGCCGACCGGCACGAACGCCAACGAAGCGGCTCTGGCGCTGGCGCGAAAATACACCGGCCGCTCGAGCGTCATGGCCTTTACGAATGCGTTCCACGGCATGTCGCTCGGCTCTCTAGCGGTGTCGGGCTCGGCCTCAACCAGGGAACTGGGAGGCGTCGCTCGCCACGATGTGATCCGTGTTCCCTATGACGGCTATCCGAGCCAAGCTTTCGATTCCGCCAGTTACATCGACAGCGTTTTGAGCGACCCGGGGAGCGGCATAGAAAAGCCTGCCGCAATCATTCTGGAGACCATCCAGGCGGAAGGCGGCATGAACGCCGCGTCTGCAGCTTGGCTCATGGAAATTCAGCGCATTTGCCGTACTCACGGCATTGTTTTTATCGTCGACGATATTCAGGCGGGTGCGGGCCGAACTGGCGATTTCTTCTCATTCGAGTCCGCGAAAATCGAACCGGATATTGTGTGTCTTTCCAAGTCACTAAGCGGTTCAGGTAGTCCGCTGTCCATCGTTCTGATTCGACCCGACTTGGACGTATGGAAGCCCGGAGAACATAGCGGGACCTTCAGAGGCAACAATTTCGCCTTCGTGACGGCAGGAGCCATGTGCAAGATGTGGTCGGATAGGAAATTTACTGCAGGTGTCGAGCGGACAGCCGTCAGGCTGCAAACGCACCTCGATCGCCTGGTTGCGAAATTTCCGAGGTACATCGAACAGAAGCGCGGCCGCGGTCTGATGGCCGGCCTGAAATGCCGTTCACCGGCAGTTGTCGGCCGCGTGCACGATGTCGCATTCGAAAATGGCCTTCTTATCGAATCCTCGGGGCCAAATCGCGACGTTATCAAAGTCCTCCCACCGATAACCATCACCGATGCCGAACTCGATCGTGGCATCACCATCCTTGAACACGCACTACAGGAGCAAGACAATGCCTAGTCAGATGTCTCAAGTGCCAGCCATCTCGCCGGTTTCGATCAAAGAACGGACCGGCTCGATCAACACTGCGGAAATCATCTCGGTCCTGAAAGGTGAGCTCACCGCTCTGCACATCAAGCAAGCTTTCAGCACCGAAGTAGCCGAGGAGATCACTACGAACTTTATTGGAAGCTCCGGTCTCAGAGAGCGTAAAGATGGTGTGCCCGGACAATATGTCGGCGCATCTCACTACAGAAAGGATGCAGCCACCTATTTCGCAGACGCCGAAAACGCGCGGCCGTACGTCGATGCCCTTTTTAAGAATTTGGTTGACCCGGTTCGAGCGGTATTCGGGGCGTTGAAGCGAGAGCTTCACAACCAGGGCATCGAATTGCGGCTGGCGCGTTCCGAACACGGCCAGGCCAATGTTTGTCGCGGCCTCAGTTGGTCGGGCACAGGCACGTTTTCCTTGGATCCCCACGACGACGTCGCTCAAGTCTTACGTGCTGGCGATGATTACGAGCTTTCTGCGGTGGCGCACAATACGGTCGCAGCGCTCAACCTCTATCCCAGCATGCCTGAGGAAGGCGGCAATCTGAAGCTCTGGAGCCACAAGCCGACGGTTGCGGACCGGATATCGCAAGGTGTGGAGACCACTGGATACCCCTATTCGGCAGCCTATCTGGAGGCCGTCCCTTGCCGCGAGTTCGAGCTCAAAACTGGGGATATCGCCCTAATCGATGGCGGCTTCGTTCACGGGGTTACCGGTCAATCAGGCAACGGAAAGCGTCGCGTGCTGCTGAATTGCTTTTTCGGATTTGCGCGGCCAGATCTTGTTCTCTGGTGGACCTGAAGCGGGACTGACCGGCTTCCTCCAGCGCCGGTCACTTTGGGCTCGTCCGCGTAAGTGGGCAAAAGTATATGGCGGCAAAATCTTATGCCGCAGTTAAAAAGCGCGCACAGTGAGAATAGAACATCAAGCATAACGAGGACACACGATGTGTGATGCGACGAACTATGACGAGAATTGGGCAGACGTTTATGAAATATATACGACAATGCAAGGTAAGACCGGAGAGGCAGACGAAACTGCCGCTTTCTTAGAGCGGTTTTCCTGTGGAGGGATTGCTCTTGAACTTGGCATAGGAAACGGACGCGTGGCTGTGCCGTTGAGCGAACGTGGTGTAAAGGTCGAAGGTATCGACAATTCGGGCGCCATGTTGAAGCTTCTCGCCGACCGCACAGATCTTATCAAAGCGTGGAAAGGGAGTATTGTCGATTTCAATTCTGTTAAGAGATACAATCTGATCTATTCTGTATATGGTACTCTGACCCTGCTATTAAAGCGCGAAGACCAAATATCCTGCCTGAAATGTGCGGCGCAGGCTCTTGATGAAGCTGGGGCTTTGGTAATAGAGGTGCGCGTGCCAATATTAGATGGCTTCCTTGGGGGTATAAAGGTTACTATGACTACCACAACCGTGGATTCCGAGAATACCTTCGTCAAGGCGGAAGCTCACGATTCGCTCAACCAGAATTTGATTTCAAACCTGTTTTGGTTTTCTGGTACGTCTGTCCGGCGATTGCCAGAGCGCGTTCGTTACGTTTATCATCAGGAGCTCGATAGCATGGCCCAATGCGCAGGGCTAGAACTGGTGGAACGCTGGGGCGATTGGGCGGGCGGTGCGTTCACGGATAGGTCCAAACGGCATATCTCAGTTTATCGAAGAATGGGACTGTAGTTTCGACTAAATATATAAAGGCCGCGCTTTGATCGTGCGCACGGGAAGTCCGTGGCGTGGCCTTCCAGCCTCTTTCTGAAGTTGGAACACCGTCTTCACCGCGATTGGGTCAAAGCCGATGTTCCGTTGGGCTGTTAGAGGTCTGTTGGACTAGCCTAACATGAGTTCGCCATGATCGACGCAACCACAGGTCTCAAAAGGGCGACCCTTAGCCAAGCCGTAGACCGCTCCAAAGGCGGCATGACTATGCGCTCACCGATGCGCTCGGCATCTCGTCCGCTTCGTTCTCCTGCCAGGACATCGTTTACATGCGGTGGGCGTCACCCGCTAATAGACGGCATAGCCTTCGGCGAGCCGATTGCCGATTTTCGACAGCAACACCGTTATTGCCGATCTGAACGAACGCGCGCCAAGATCGTCATCTCGCAGCATCGAGGCGCGCCTTGCCTCTGCCACTCGATCTCGAACTCTATATGTCGTCATCTGATCGAGAACGTCTTCTGCAAGCTCAAGGACCTCAAGCGTATCCGCCGCGCGAGCTGACAAAACCGACCAATGCTGCAACGCAATCACCCTCTCGCAGCCGCCGTCATAAACTGACGATGAATTCAACAGGCCTTAGTAGACACCTGAAGAGGTGGAGCGAGGCGCCGACCTCCAAAGCGATGGTGCCGGTCACCGCTGGCGGCGCAAGGCTAGGGTCCACGTCCTGACCAGCGAACCACGATCTTTGGCCGACACGCCGAACACGCGCGGCGCATCATGCTTGAGCATGAAGGCGCTCACTGCTGGCAATGGAGCTGCGGTGTCTCGGCCGCGGCGGGCGGCGCGAACGAGATCGCGCTTTGCTTCACGGCAACCCATACCGCCGTCAGTTCGCCGGCGCGGAGCAGCCTTGCCAATGAAAGAGCATCCCCGTTTGTCCTCATCTGATCTCCTACTTCCTTAGGACCAGCGGCGCGCGACCGCGGTTCATTGATGGCCGAAGGAACGGATCAGCCCGGTAGAGGCCAAAGCCGGTTGGGCTGCCTAGGTGAAGTGGATCCAATGGCACCCTTGGATAATGCAGCGATCCGTCTAGGAGATGCGTCGACCTCGCCGAACAACCGAACCTCATTCCTCCGCTTCGCAACATCGAAGCGGCAAATGCTTCCCTATAGTCTGCCACGGCTCGCCCTCTTGTTGTGACGACCAGGCTCCTACCGTCCGAGCCACCAACCCTAGGAAGGGCAGTTTAGGGCGGGCAGCAGCGGATCGCACCTCGAAGCTCGTCCTCGAATTGTATGGGAAGGACACCCCCGCCCTCTCAAGAGACTTCTTGCTACTCTTGTACATGGCCGTTCCCTATCGGATCCACACCCGTGCTCACCGACAACGGCATTTAGGTCAAGACGCCCGACGCCGGCGGTTCGGCCGTGCCATTGATCAAGGAGGCCATCGCAAATGACAAAACGCCTCTGGCATGCTTTCGAATACCCCTGCCCCGATGGAACGAGCACCAACCAAGGCAAGACATCCGTTTCGCTCCGAGACTACATTTAGTGGCCCTTTTGACGAACGGTCGCAAATTACTCCCGTTGGCCATGTTGCTGAAATGGGGTAATCGACCACTCCATCGAGTCGATTGCACGCTGAAGTGCTGTCTCCGTTTGAGTTGGGCAGGCCGACACAGCGATGACATGTCCGATGGTATCTCGGTAATCTCCTTTCCTGATGATCGGAGTTTTGGGTTCGACGTATAATTTCACCTCGGCGACACCTGGTATAGCAGTGGCCCTGTCGACATTCATTGAGGCAAACATGCCCTCGCGATCAGGAACGAGGAATCGCGCGGCCGCAAAATTCGAATGCCATTTGCGCAAATCCCATTCCTCGCCGATAGCAAGCTTGATGTGCTCGGTGATGAGGTCGATGCCGTAGGCCAACTGAACCAGCCGAGGGGTGGTCCCACCTGGGAGACGCGGATTAACTTCAATGACCATTAGACCACGCTTCGTCCATCGAAATTCGATATGCGCTGGACCCCAGTCAAGGTCGAGAATTCGCAAACAACTCAACGAAACACTGGCGATCAGTTTGTGCTCTTCTTCTGTCAGCAGGGCCGGAAAGGAGAAATGGCGATAGACGAAATGGGGTAGGGGTCCGAAGCTAGCGGCGCAAATTCCGATGACGTCGTTACCCATTGTGTAAGAGCTATACTGGGCTCCGTTCGCGAATTCTTCGACGAGTAATTTTGGGGTTGACTGGCAAAGGTACTTTTCGCCCAACAGGTAGGTCGTATGTTTGGCTAACTCATCGAGGTTGCGGCACAATCGGACACCGCAGCTCCCGCTGCCGACGGCTGGCTTAAGAACTACCGGCAGCCCAATCTCTGCGGCAGCGCTTTCTACCTCCATAGCATCCACTGCCAAGCGGTAAGCAGGCATAGCAATCCCAGCCTCCGCTAGAAGCTGACGTTGAGTGAACTTGTCGCAGCATCGTTCAACCGATGCGGGGTTCGGTCCCGGAAGACCGAAATGCCGACAAAGCTTGCCAACTGTCGCATAGATCGACTCGTCGAGCCCCGAGAAGCCAGTGATACCACGAATGTCATAGGTAGTACCTAGTCGGGAACATTCATGAACCAGCGCATCGATGTCGTCTGTATCGACGCGGACGGCATCAATCCCTTCCGCAGCAAGATATGTGTACTGAGCTGGATCAGCCGACAAGGTAATTGTATGAAGCCCAAGACTCTGGGCCGCTTTCACGTAGGGCAGACCGATGCTCCTGTGGCCTTCTAGCAGAATGAGCGCTCTATTTGTCATTTGGTATTGCCTCTCGGTGATGGCCAAGTCACGAGCGTTAATCGGTGTCACCTTTTTCGCGTTCTTTTGTCATGCTCGTGCTGAAGAGTACCAGCGTCAGCGCAAAAGTTCCGTGAATCTATTGTAAAGATTTGTGCGCATGTACACTCGCGAGATGCACCTCGGCGCTCCGCCAGGCTTCGGATCAAGATTTTCGCGTCCGCCGATGGCACATTCGATGCGCCTTCCAGATAATGTCGCGAATCGCTCCCAGCAACAACCCCCTCGAGCCGGAGCCAAGGCGTAGCTGACCCTGGCATAACGCTAAGTTCAGGCCGCTGCGACTGAGGCGCGTAGATCCCGCTCTCGCTCTCTATCGTAGGTGGTGGGAAGCTACCCGTGGTCGTGGCGGCCATCTCGCGCGTAAATAGTGAGTTTCCCACCGTGGCCCAGCCCCGGTGTACAGCGGACTGGGCCGAGGCTCGTCAACGACGTGCCCACAGGAGGCGGCCAACTCGACGGTGCGCGTTGCCTTGGCTTCGTTCCCGAGGCGTGGGTACAGAACGCTAGACCAATCGCAATTAGAGAAGCCCGCTTCGGTCAGCGCGCTTATGATGCGACTAACGACGTCAGTATGGCCCAGATCCACCTTTGTTGGCCAGCGTCATGGCGGCAAAGCAGTCGGACTGGCTGGAACTGCACACGGTCGGGGATGGAGCTCAGAGACGACGGTTGACCAGACTCTCGTCCGCGGGTTGGATACCCTCCGTGTTTTCGTCTCGGGGCTTCCTGGTCGAAAGGCGGGCGGCGGGTGAATTGGCTCAGCCACATTGAAACAATATCTTCAAGTAACTTTACCATCTCTTTGCAAATAAACGTCCTCGAAAATGCTACCTCACCGCAGGCCCACAGTTGGTTGAATTCGCTCGGGCCGCCGTGTCGCACTTATCCGAGGGTCAATAGCAATGGCAAGAGCGCTCATCCTGATCGAAGGTTCAAGCAACGGACCTCTTTATATGCAAGCAGCCAAGCGTCTTGGCCTTCATCCAGTCACACTATCGGCTGATCCAGCTAAGTACACATATCTTGCTGCGGAAGGGAATGATGCCGTCCGCGTCGATACAGACGACATCAATGCGCTGGTTCATGAGTGCTCACGACTAGGTACTACCTATGACATTGCTGGAATTACTGGCTTTGTGAGCCGCGGGGAGATTGTATATGTGACAGTTGGTAGGCTCTGCCGACATTTCGGTCTCCCGGGGCCGAATCCCGAGTCTGTTGAACGATGCTGCGACAAGTTCACTCAACGTCAGATCCTCGAGGAGGCTGGCGTTCCCATTCCCCTTTATCGATTGGCAGCAGATGCGACGGAGGTAGAAAGCGCTGCCGCAGAGATTGGGCTGCCGGTAGTTCTTAAGCCAGCTGTCGGCAACGGTAGCACCGGTGTCAGATTGTGCCGCAACCTTGATGAGCTAACGCAACATACAACATACTTGTTGGGCAGCGGGAAGCGAATTTCGCGCCCCCCCCGTAGGATGCTTGTCGAACAATTCGCAGAAGGTCCATACTACGAAGCCGAGATAATGGGCAAGTCAGTAGTTGGTGTTACTGCCGCTGAGTTCGAAGCCCCCCCACATTTCGTGTTTCGTGAGAGCATCTTTCCGGCCCTGCTCAGCGATGATGAACGCAATTGTATAGCCGACGTTTCGCTGAGCTGTCTGGAGGCTCTCGGACTTGGATGGGGACCGGCAAATATAGAATTCAGGTGGACAAACCGTGGCCCAGTCGTCATTGAAGTCAATCCGCGTCTAGCGGAGGGTATCACTCCTCGGATAGTCCGGCTAGCCTATGGTGTCGATCTCGTCGCGGAACATATCAAGCTCGTCATCGGCAACGAATGGGACTTGCGCAGTAGGCATTCGCACACCGTGGCCACACGGATCCTCGTTCCGGATCGCGACGGCATTCTCGATTGGATCGAAGGCGACAAATTAGCGGCTGCTATACCAGGTGTTGTAGAAGTTGAACTGTACGTTGCATCCAAGGACCTGATTGTTAGGAGAGGCGATTGGAGAGACCGCATGGGACACGTCATTGCCGCTTCACCCAGTCCGATTCTGGCCAAGGCGATACTTCAGCGTTCGGTCGACCTGATCGATTGGTCCATCATAGATCGATGAGCAGCCCCTAGCGGCGGAAGAGGGGCGGTGAGGTACTGATTCTTTTACCTGTGCAGGATCGCCTCACGGGCAATCGGCTAGGGGGCGTGGGTTTTCTGGTGCTCAGTCTGCCGACGAGCAGAGCGTTTTGGCCGGGGCGACTGTCGCGCAACAGGATCACCGACCAACTTCGGTCGCACTCTCGCATCAGAAGCCCCACCCTCCGGAAGAAAGGCTTCAAAAAACTTTAAAATAACTTTAGTGATTGTTTGCATTCTTAGATTGTCAACAGTGGTAACCTCGCGGCGAGTTAGGAGCCCGAGCGCTGCCGCAACGAAGTCCCCCCTTTGGTTCCAATGGCAGACGGGCGCGTCGTGGCCTGTCATGTGCGGGCTCCGGCCAGAGCCGCGTCTCCGAAACCGGCTGAGGCGGTCAAATCCTCGCTATTTCTGTGAGACAGTCACAGATCAGTTTATCCGAACAAATTTTCCACGAACAGACGCGAACACTCGAGATGCGGTCAAAGGAGGCAATAGAATAATCTATGGAAAGAAATCACGAAAGCGGCTGTCGTTCAACTCAACAGGTTGGCAGCTATGATACAGTCGGTTCAATTGCCACGAACGTTGCCGATGGCTTCAAGATGGTAGCGGTTGGCGACCTTATTCTGTCGCGGGCGCTGATGAAAGGCCACCATTCCGGTTTTGCGGATGTCGTCGAAATCCTTCGTGATGCCGATGTCACGTTCGGGAACATGGAAACCCTCATCTTCGATATCCGGTCATTTAAGGGAAGCCCCCAGGCTGAGTACGGTGGTGCGTATCATATTAGCCTGCCGGAGATCGGACCTGACTTGAAAGAGATGGGCTTTAACCTGGTGAGTCGGGCGAACAATCATACCCTCGACTGGGGCCTCGAAGGCATGCGCGAGACGAGCCGAGTGCTCAATGAGAACGGGATCATCCATGCAGGTGCGGGCGAGAACCTCGCACAGGCCGGCGCTGCTCGCTTCTTGGAGACCGCTCGCGGTCGCGTGGCATTGGTGTCATTTGCTGCATCGTACTGTTGCATGGCTCGTGCGGGCGATCCCGCCGGCGAGGCACCTGGCAGGCCAGGACTCAATGCTCTTCGTTTGACGAAAAGCATCGTGGTTCCTTCGGAGATGCTGGAAAATTTGAGGCAAGTACGAGAAGTCTTGCCGTATTATTGTCCTCCCGGACGGGATCCAAGCCGCGTTGTCATTGACGGTACTACATTCAAGGCCGGCGAAAAAGCAGGCTATAGCTTTGAAGCCGATTCGCGTGATGTTGCTGAGATTCTACGAAATGTTCGTCGGGGCAAGCAATTCTCTGACTTCTGTATCGCTACAAACCATGGTCATGAACAGGAATGGAGCGACGAACCGCCTGACTACGAACAGTCGCTTGCCCGCAGCCTTATCGATGCTGGAGCGGACGCGTACATTGGCCACGGGCGGCATCAACTGCGAGGTATCGAGATCTACAAGGGTCGACCAATCTTTTATGGCTTGGCGAATTTCTTTTACGATGACCTCCGAACGCCTGCGGGTGCGGACATGTTCGCTGTTCACGGCATGGATCCAAAAGTTGACACGGATGCTGAGGTCAGCATCCACGAGCTGGCAAAAGGATACCCGACCGCAGAGGGGCTTGTGGGAGGGCTCTCTGACCAAATCTACTATGAGAGCGTTATCTCCGTCAGCCGCTACGAGAACAATCAGCTCGCTGAGTTGCAGCTCCACCCGGTTGAACTCGGGCACTCGAAGAGGTTTGCCAATCGGGGCGTGCCGCGTTTCGCCTCGGAGCCGCAAGCAACTGCCATTCTGGGCCGGCTCCAGAGGCTCTCAAAGCAATATGGCACCCAAATCGACATCAAAAAAGGTGTCGGATTTATCCGCCCGCAGCCTTCGCGCAATGACAACGAATGAAGCAATGCTGGCGCTTGCTGTCATCGGGGCGAACCTCACTGCTGGACGGCGCTGATTGGGGCCACAGCAACGAAATTGCGCGCTGTGACAGAGTTCCTGCGCGGTGTGGCCGTGAGCCGAGCCTCATGCGCGGCGAAATTTGTCGATATCTGCATTGATTGCTTTTTCCGCCCGCGCCTCGCGCTTGATGGAACGAATGAACTCCAAAGGGGGTGGTCTGCTGTATGTATACCGCGCCGTCCAGCACGATGCGCAAGCCGGACCCATGAAGCGATACGGGCTGAGGCCGTGGAGCCTGCCAGATATCGCGGGGTCGAGGCCGAAGGGGGCGGCGGAGCCTGCGTAGCCGAACGCGAACGGTAGGTCCAGCGCGATCACTTCTTGCCGGGCCTAGCCTGCACTAATGGGCGAACATATGCTGAACGACTCCGCGCAAATGCAAGGCCGGGAGTTGATCCGGAAGCATACTTGGCACACTATGTTCTAAGGCCGGAAGAGGTTGTCTGAGGACGCACCCCACCTACTGCTTTAAGCCACCAGATCGTTTGCGACTGCGCGGTGGCCCGTACGCCTCCGGCGAAGGCCGCCTTGCGAGAGGAGGGCACGGTAGCGAGGCTGCGCTCTTAGGGTCGTCCTTACGAGCGAAGTTAGCAGCACAGCATGAGCATGTGACGTTATTGACCGGGCCGGAGCGGCGGCGTCGTTGGAGTGAAGCGGATCAGTGCCGGATACTGGCCGCGGCATTCGCGCCCGGGGCCACGGTGGCGGCGGTGGCGCGTCAGTACGATGTCGCGACCAGCCTGATCTATAAGTGGCGCCGCACGGTGAGAGCCCGCGAGACGGACTTTGCCGAAGTTGTCGTGGCTCCCGACGAGCCTGTCGCCGTTTCCCGGCCCGCGGCATCACCAGCGGTGATCGAGCTGGAGGTCGGCGGCAAGGTGCGGCTGCGGAGTCCGCTGACCACGCCGCCAACACTGGCGGCGGCGATGGTGAAGGCGCTGGGCGTTTCATGATCCCGGTCCCGAGCCAGGTGCGGATCTGGTTGGCGGTCGGCCGGACCGGTATGCGTCGCGGGATGCAAGGCCTCGCTCTGCAGGTTCAGGAGACGCTGGGCCGGGACCCGCATGCCGGCGATATTTATATCTTCCGCGGACGCAGCGGCAATCTGATCAAGATTATCTGGCATGATGGGCTCGGCATGTCGCTGTATGCAAAACGGCTCGAGAAGGGCCGGTTTCTCTGGCCGTCGCCGGCGGACGGCACGGTTTCCATATCACCGGCGCAGCTCGCCTACATGCTCGACGGGATCGATTGGCGCAACCCGCGTCACACGTTCCACCCCCCAGCGCGCGGGCTGAGTTTTCTTTGAGTTTGCGCCATTTTCCGCGAGTCAGCGGACGCGTTTTATGGTTCACTCCAAGGCATGGTTGCCACCGCCCAGGATGCTGTTCCGCAGCCGCTCAACCGTCAAGCTGAACGCTATGCCCGCGAAGGCGTACCGCTCAGCCTGTCGACGCTCGCCGATCAGGTCGGCGCCGGCGCCGCGGCGCTGATGCCGCTGTTCTACCCATGTGCTGGCTGCTTCACGTCTGCACGGCGACGATACGACGGTGCCGGTCCTGGCCAAGGGCAAGACCGATACTGGTCGATTATGGACCTATGTGCGCGATGACCGACCGTTCGGCGGCGCCGATCCGCCGGCGGCAGTGTTCTACTATTCCCGCGATCGCCGAGGCGAACATCCTGCGGCCGCATCTCGCCGGCTGGAGCGGCATTCTGCAGGCCGATGCCTTTGGTGGTTACGGCTATCTCTATGCGACGGGTCGTCAGCCGGCGCCTGTTCTGGAGGCCAGCTGCTGGATCCACAGCCGGCGCAAAGTGGTTGAGCTGGCCGATGTCGAAGCGGCGGCGCGCAAGAAGGCACATGGCGAGAAGCCCAACCTGGTCTATCCGCTGGCGGTCGAAGCCGCGAAGCGCATCGATGCCTTGTTCGATATCGAGCGCGCGCCTGTCGCCGGCCCAACGCCACGCCGTGCGCCAAGAGCGGAGCGCGCCGCTGGTCACCGAGCTCGAGCGCTGGATGATCGAGACGCGCGACAAGCTCTCGCGCGGGCACGACCTGACCAAGGCCTTCAACTACATGCTGCGCCGCTGGTCATCCTTCACCGGGTTCCTCGAGGATGGGCGGATCTGCCTATCCAACAATGCTGCCGAGCGAGCCCCTGCGCGGCATCGCTCTCGGCAGAAAGTCCTGGCTGTTCTGCGGTTCCGATCGCGGCGGACAGCGCGCTGCCGTTCTCTACAGCCTGATCGTCAGCGCCAAGATGAACCATATCGACCCGCAGGCCTGGCTCGCCGACGTCCTCGCCCGACTGCCCGCCTATCCGGCCCATCGGATCCATGATTTGCTGCCGTGTTGGGGTGGACGGCTCCCAACGGCATCGCAGTGTGCCAGAATGAGTTCGTTGATAGCTCAATCGAGGGAGACCGTCCGTGGAAGAGATTATCCGAATTGGTGTGGATACGTCAAAGAGCGTTTTCCAATTGCATGGCGTGAACGCAGCCGAGCAGCCAGTCCTGCGCAAGAAGCTTTCGCGTAGAGAGACGGTGAAATTCTTCGAGAAGGCACCACCGACCACCGTCGCACTCGAAGCCTGCGGTGGCTCTCATCATTGGGCGAGGTTGTTAAGTTCGTTCGGTCACGAGGTGAAATTGATCGCGCCTCAGTTGGCGAAGCCTTATGTGAAACGCGGCAAGAACGACGCGGCTGACGCGGAGGCTTTGTGTGAGGCGATGAGCCGACCCACCATGCGGTTCGTGCCGGTGAAGACTGCGGACCAGCAGGCGGCGTTAATGCTGGTCGGTGTGCGAGAGAGACTCATCCGCAATCGGACACAGCTTGCCAATGCTATTCGCGGTTTTGCCATGGAGTTCGGCATTGTCGCGGCCACCGGCATGTGCCGGATAGAACCGCTATTGGAGCGCATTGCGGCTGATCAATCCCTGCCTGAATTGGCCCGCGAGCTTTTTGCCATGCATGGCGTTGAGTATCGAGACTTGCTTGCCGAAACAAAAGCCGTCGAGGAGAAATTAACCGCGTTGCATCGCTCCGATGAATGCAGCAGGCGGCTTGCCGAAATTCCGGGTGTCGGACTGGTCGGCGCATCGCTTCTGATGATGAAGACTCCAGATCCCAAGATGTTTAAGTCGGGTCGCGATTTTGCCGCCTGGATAGGGCTTACACCAAAAGACCATTCGACCGCAGGCAAGGCCAGGCTTGGGGTGATCACCCGAGCTGGCGACGAGATGCTGAGGAGCGTATTGGTGGTTGGCGCAACTGCTCTTCTTCAGCATATCAGAGCAGGTCGAAGCAGACATCCTTCCCGATGGCTCATCGAACTCCTGCAACGGAAGAAACCGAAACTAGTTGCGGTGGCGCTCGCCAACAAGATTGCCCGTATTGCCTGGAAGCTCATGGTGAGCGGCGAAACGTACCGGCGACCGGAAGGAGAAACACAGGCAGTATAAGGAGATTGGCCATCACAGTGAGCAGAATAGAATGCTACCGTGTTGAGCTGATGCTGTGAACTTGCAAGAGAAAAGCAGATGGTGCGATCGATCGATCCAAGACGCGTGACACTCCGTCAATTCCATTGGCCTTTCAAGGTCGTTGCCGTGTTAGGAACATGCGTTGCGGAAACCATCTTGGCCAGTGGTCATGTGCGACCACACACAAAGGCCGCACATATGGAAGCAAGCGATCCGATCAAAAATATCTGTAACAAACACTTGCAAGTGGGAGCCGTCCACATATGGAATTGGAGATCCGCAAAATTGCGGACCCAACCAGCTGCACGTCTACACCGTCGAACGTGTCGCCAGGGACCTCGGCGTCAGCGAAGCGCTCATCCACGAACTGACCCTCGGTCTGGAGCCCGAGGACGGCGTCATCTGGGTGTACGGCGCCAATGATGACAACGGGATCTTGGCCTTCACCGATGAAGGCACCGAGGAGCTCAAACTCCTCCTCGAAGAATATCATCGCGTCTCCCCATCGAAAGCTTGACCCCAGCACTCCGGTGCTCAGGTTCTCATGGCCACCGGATACGCACCTCTGCGGTCTTCACCGGACGCGTACGTGGCCCGCGCGAAGCAGAGGGACTTTCGGATCATAGCGCACAGGGCGACGGGGGCGAGGCAAAGATTCGTTTCGCTTCGATAACCACTTTTGTCCCGCCTGGAGGCGTGAAGATCGCAGCGCCAATCCGCAATAACCAACTCGATTGGGATCGTGAGATTGAGTTTGCGCATAAACATAAATCCCGGTATCTGCCTCAAGCGGGAAAGAAAGCCGTGCGAGGATGCGGCATCACGATGGCAGCCGTCCTCAAAGGCTGGCGCACGATCGCCTTCGCGCAGGCCGAAAGGTCCGATCCGCAATCGTCAAAGCTGCGGTCATCAGGCAGGAGCGGGATAACACCTTCGCGATTTACAGCGTCGCGAGCCGCGTGAACCGCTTACCGAACCGGACAACTTTGACTAGCTACCGACACAAAGGCTTCGGGGCAGAGTGCTCACTCAAAGCTGCTGTTTCACTCGGCTATTGATATCTGGAGGCAAATCTTTCCAAATCCGATGCACCGAGGCGGCGATCGTGCGCCCACTAGGCGGACGTCGCAAATGGACATGCGCGCACCAAATGGGCATCAGCGGCGGCTGTCTGCACTGATTTACGAAGTTGTTCCCCGATCCTCGGGCACTCCAGTTTCCCTTGGTTCGACGGGAAGAGAGATTCGGTAGAGCTCCGGAGCGTTACCTTTTGTACCACCGTAGCAAACGAATAGTTTGAAACCCGACACACCCAGCTGCAAAGATTCACCGCTGCAGCGCGAAATGCTCGGCTTTTGCCCTCTTGCCGAAACAGCACCTTCGGTGGCACGCCGGTTGCAGACGAGTCAAGTGGAAGGACCCGTTTGACCTTAGCGGTTTCAGAATCTCCAATCGTAGGACTTCATATGAAATTGGCTAGGACCATCGCAATTAACGAGCCCAACGACCCCACGAATGCGGTTCAGGCAATTGAAGCCTTGTCGCGTCCGCTGCGGATACCACTATCATTCCACCAGCAACGGCTCTGGTTCCTGTCGCATCTGGAGAGCGGCAGTGAGGCATGCCACATCCAACTGGGGCTTCGCGTTCGCGGCCAGCTTGACGAGGTGGCCCTACATTCGGCCTTGAACTGCTTGATGGCGCGTCATGAGGTACTGCGCACCACCTTCGCGGTGGAGGACGGCGAACCGTTCCAACAGATCAGGCCAGTGGACGTTGTGCCGCTTAAACGGGAGTATCTACCGGCCCCAGCGGAGGGGGAGGCAGAGGAGATACTAACTGAGTTAATGCGCTATGAAGGGCAGGCCGGGTTCGATCTGGAAGCCGGGCCGCTGATCCGCGCGCGGCTGGCGCGCTTACGCGAAGATGATCATTTGCTGCTGATCACCATGCATGAGATGGTCTCGGACAGTCAGTCCCGTGAGATCCTGCTACGCGAACTGAGCGAGTTCTACGCTGCGGCTCAAGAGGGCCGCGTAGCGCGGCTGAGGGCACTGCCAGTCCAGTATGCGGACTACTCGATTTGGCAGCGACGTTGGCTGACAGCTGAGGCTTTGGAGCGGCAGTTTAGATACTGGCTTCGAATGCTAAATAGCGCCTCAGCGGTGCCTGAGCTGCCGACCGACGTGCCACGTCCAGTAAAGCAGGAATTTGCAGGCAGCTACGTCGACTTCGTGTTGCACGAGACATTAAATGCAAAGCTGAAGGTGCTGAGCCAGCGTCGTGGAACCACGCTGTTCGTTACGGTGCTAGCGGGCTGGGCAATGGCGCTGGCGCGTTTGTCGGGTCAGGACGAGGTGGTGATTGGCACGCCGTGCCCAGACCGCACCCGGTCAGGAAGCAAGGGGCTGATCGGTTGTTTCTCCCACTGCTTGCCGCTGCGGATCGACCTGTCGGGCGATCCGACGCTGGAGACAGTGCTGGGGCGAGTGAATGCCGCCGTGCTTGGGGCCCTTGATCACCAGGATCTGCCCTTTGAGCAGGCGACGGACGTCGTTGGTCCAATTCGCAAAGGTGCTCAAACCCCAATTGTGCAGGTCATAGTCAAATCAGAAAATACTGTTGGAGAGACGGTGGAACTGCCAGGGCTCGAAATTGTATATTCTGACGCTGGTGATTGTGTCGCGCAATACGATCTGGCTCTTAATATCTTTGAGCTCGGCGAGGCTATTTGTGGCAGGCTAGTTTACCGGACATCGCTGTTTGGGCGGAGCTCCGCCGAGCGGTATGTGGCCTATTTGCAGCAGGCGCTAGGCCAATTGGCGGCCGATCCCGGGCAGCGACTCTGGTCAGCACCACGGCTGGCTAATGAACGTCGATTCCCGATTCAGTCGAATCTAACGGAAGCAGCCTCTCCCCGGGACCGCTCGGCTCACGAGTTGCCTGACTCGGAGGCGGACCGGGTCCCGGAAGTGATTGAACCCGGTGAGTTGAACGCGCTAGGACCCTCCGCGGCACCTCCGACTTGGGCTACTCAAGTACCGCGCACCAACTCGGAGCCGCGAACGCCTACCAGGGTTATCAATTTTATCGAGGGGACGCGTGTCGTTAGCGAGGGCGAACTGCAAAGCAACAGCATCATGCGTTGCCATGTCACAAAGTTTTACCACGAACAGATCATCAACAGCGGTTATTACGAACATCTGAAGTATATTGTGCAGCCGTCATTCGCTGAATTCAACAGCGGCGGCAACTTGGATACCAGTGGTGAGCAAGATAACACGATATTTCCGGGTTTTCAGCATAAATACGCCCAAACAGGACTAATCATAGCGACAGACCGTTGCGTTTCATATTGTCGCTATTGTCTGAGAAAACGAATTGTCGGCAAAAATTCCGATGAGACAGCAGTTGATTTCGAAAGTATTAGAAAATACATCATGAATCACCCGGAGATTACAAATGTGCTAGTAACAGGAGGTGACCCGTTTGTTCTCAATACGGCAAGTCTGCAAAAATTACTTGGCAATTTGCTGGATATCCCTCATGTCGACTCGATCCGAATAGGCACTAAGGCACTGGCCTATCAGCCCAAGCGCTTCGATGACCCGGATCTGCCGGCGTTGTTTACGCGGATTCATAACGCAGGAAAGGCTGCAGTAATCGTTACGCACTTTGACCACATTGGCGAAATCTCCGCCCTCGCGGAGGCTAAAATTCGGCTCCTGCGGGCACAGGGCGTTCAGTTTCTTAACCAGACTGTGCTTCTCGCGAATGTCAACGATGATCCCGAGATCTTGGCTGCTACTTTCGCCAAGTGCCACCAGATGGGTGTGCGACCGTATTATCTATTTCAAGCCAGGCCGGTGAAAGGCGCATCTCATTTTCAGGTTTCGCTGCGCAGCGGAATAGAGATTGTGCGCGGCATCAACCAACGTCTCAGCGGTATCCAAAAAACATTCAAATACATCATGTCCCACTACACGGGAAAGATCGAGATCCTCGACATTGGAGCAGATGCCCGATTATACATGCGCTACCATCAAAACAATACTTGCGAGAAGATCGGAAAGATCTTCTCTCGGCCTCACCTTGAGGGCGCTTGCTGGTTGGACGACTTGCCTGAAGGTTAGGATTGAGAGGCGCACAACATGAAGTCCTCAAATTCGGAAGGTCCAGAGTAAGCCTCGCTCGAGGTACATGCGTCATCTTCTAAAAACCGGTCTCTTGGTGCGCGATACACAGGATTTAACCAACGGACTATCGGGGTACTGATTTACAGGCGTCTTTGCTCGGCAAGCGTTCAGGCAAAGGCGTTGCCCGCTCTCACCCTAAAGATCGCTCGGCTCATGGGCGGCTAGTCACGAGGAGTATTGCATGAGTTCTCAAGGGATTGCTTCGCACTTCGACCTGTTAAAAAAGCTAAACCCATTGGCCTTCATGGCGATCGAACCGCGAGTTGTTGCAGAACAGTCCGCCCGCCACGACGATCTGGCCAATCTCTCGCGCAACGAATTCACCTCGGAAGGACGCGGGGCGGATTACCTCGATAGCATTCAATTGTCGCTGCTAGCGCGATCCGAAGGTGTGATGGATCTTCTTGGGAAGATGCACCCCAATGGTTGCGAAGGACTTAGTCCATCACTGATTATCTGCGATCTGCTAGCTGGTGACGGATATGTGAACAAGGTAGCTCATCGAATCTTGGGTGAGGTGCGCTGCCCGACGTTCATCAACTCTGATATCTCCCAGTTCATGGTGGACCGCTGCATCCGGGACGGCCTGTTTGCGATCTGGCAAAGTGCGGCCGATCCGTACTGCATTAGAGATGGCTCGGTGGATGGGGTGCTGATGGCTTACGGAACGCATCACATCCCGCGCGCTCTGCGCGCCACCGCTGTTCAGGCATCTGCGCGAATTCTTCGGCCCGGTGGCATCCTTGTTCTTCATGACTTCGAAGAAGGCTCACCCACTGCCCGCTGGTTCGCTGACGTGGTGTCCACTCATTCCGTGACGCCTCACGAATATCCTCATTTTACAGCTGGCGAAGTGCTCGATTTATTCGCTTCTGCGCAGTTCGATCACATAACAGTGCAGCGTATCGCAGACCCGTTTGTTATGGTCGGGGCGAACAAACAAAGTGCTTTGCAACTATTAGCCGAATATGTGGTGAAGATGTATGGTCTGGAAGAACTGCGGTCCGACCCGAAGCGTGTGCTCGAACTTCTTGACAATTATTTCGGGCTCATCGTGACGCCAACCTCTTGCGGTCAGTTCGAAGCGCGTATAACGCGCAATGCCTTGGTCGGGAGCGGGCGACGCTTGTGAAAGATGGTGTCGCTTATCAAAAAGAGGCGAACCTCTTGCTCGTCAGACGGAAGGAGCGCTCGACCACGTTGCTGTCGATCTCCCGGCGAGCTTGGTTTTCTGGCTGATCAAGCCGAGCTTTTGGCGCAGCCAGGGTTCGAGATCGGCGATGATAGCGCGGCTATTTTCCTGACGCATCGCACGGCGTCCTCGGCCGGTCGGCCGCGGATGCCGTCCTCGATCTTACAGAGATCGGCGATCCGTCTCAGCGCCTTCACTGGCGATCGGCGCGCGACCGGCTGCCGCCAGTTCATAGAAGCGTCGGCGCACATGTGCCCAGCAAAAGGCGAGCGTGACACTAAATTGAAATTGGACCACTCGACCGGATCATCGCGAATCTTGGTGTGCTCGATATAAACCTTGTTGAACTCACCGACGGGGTCTGACAAAGAACTTCGATACGCAACATAATTAATCTGCTTCCCTTGCCGCAGGAGTGCCGCCCCCGCCGGGCAAAATATCATGCTGCTAGGGCTAAAGCGAATATTTACGATTGGATATGGTATGACAGGACCTGACCAGGAAGTCCTGTGGCGCGATAGAAGGTGCTCTTGCCCGCTCGGTTTCTATTTCTTTTTCGCCAGCTCAGCTTTCGGCTTGTTCACCCATCTTGCTCCGTTCGGGGTTCGGAACCCATGCATCGCTGCATGCCGCAGCATTTCGATGAGAAATCCAGCGGCTGGAGGAATCGGTGTCTGTGGATCATGGACAAGATAGATCTCGCGTTCGACCGCGGGACTTACCAGCTTTTTTTGGGTAATCTCACAAAACTGCATCATAGGCAGGACAAGGCTAGGCACGACGGATATTCCTAGATCGGCGGATACGAGGCCCGCAACCGTGCCGACGTCCCGAGCCTGTGTGATGGTCCCGAGCTGGATTTCGGCAATTTGCAAAGCGCGATCAACACAAGTGCGAACGCTGCTCAATGGATCGAACGCAACGAAGTCTTCGCCATTTAAGTCGTTCCAGGACACCGTCTCCAATCCCACAAATCTGTGCGATTTCGAGCATATGCACACCAGAGTATCCGCCGCGATCTGCTCACAGATCAGCTGTCCGCTTGCCTTTGGGAAGGATGTGATACCAAAATCAACTTGTCCGTCGCGCACGTAGCGAACAACCTCATCCGCGAAACCGTCCTTCACCGAGATTCTGACGTTGGGTCTGCCTTTCCGGAATTCGGAAATGAATGTCGGAAGCATGATAGACGCAACAGATGAAAGTGCAGCTAGGCTCACGACCCCGTTTAATCCGCTGTGATATAGCTGGAACCGTGACATCGCGCTGTCGAATTCCTCAAGAACACGCCGCGCATTCATCAACAGCTGTTCGCCGGATGCCGTAAGAACCACCCTTCTTGTGGTGCGCTCGAACAGGCGTGTGTCCAGTTCCTCCTCAACCTCCACGATCGTTCGGCTTAAAGCCGATTGCGCGATGTTCAGTGAGCGAGCCGCAGCCGTATACCCGCCACGCTCCGCGACCGCGACGAACGCCCGTAAATGCCTGAGAGTAACATTATTGCTCATTCGCGATTGATCTATACTCAAAACATGTTGGACGCGCAATAGATTTGAGGCGAATGTATCAGGATCAGCGTCTTGAGAGATTGTCCATGAACGAAGTCGTGACGAAGCAAGAAGACCAAGCGTTTCACATTATCTTCAACCGACCCGAACGGATGAATGCCGTCAATGAAGCCCTGTATCAACAGACGTTGGATGCGCTGAACCATGCAGATAAGGACCCCGAGATCCGATGCGTGATCCTGTCCGGAAACGGCCGCGCTTTCTGTGCCGGTGCTGATCTGAAGGTCCACAAATCCGGCGAACGGACGCGCGATGAGCGCGAGGCGTATATTATGCTCGGGCAGCGCGTGTGCGAACGAATTCAGACGATGAAGACGCCAGTCATTGCCGAGGTGCACGGCTATGCTTTAGGCGGCGGGGCGGAAATCGCGACCTCTGCTGACTTTCTTATCATATCCGAGGACGCCCAGCTCGGATTTCCAGAAATTGCCATTGGAACCTATGTGGGGGGAGGTGTGACGCTCCGCCTTCCCAGGCTCATCGGGTTGAGGAATGCCGCCAAACTCTTGCTGCTGGGCGACAGGATAACCGGCGCAGAATGCCTGGAGATTGGCCTGGCAACCGAGGCTCCGGCAGCGCATCAGTTGAAGGAGCGCACGGCGGCGTTAGTGGAGCGGATCGTCAAGAACGCACCATTGTCAATGGCTCGTCTTAAGGCGGCGATCAACTTACCACAAAGCCCCGACAAGCTTTTTCGGGCCGAGGCCGAAGACCTGCTGGCGATCATGGAAACCAGCGATTGGGCAGAAGGCGTCGCCGCCTTCGCGGAACGCCGCTCGCCCCGTTTCGAAGGAAGATAGAAATGACCGTGGGGCACCACAATGAAGCAACGGCCTTGAACGGCGTACTCGCCTATGGCGAGCCGGAATTGCCAGCTCCCACAGGCCGCCAAAATGAAGCGACAGCCTTGAGCCGAGTACTGGAGCCGCATTCTGTAGCGATCATCGGGGCCTCGGCAAACCCTGACAAGCGCGGCTATCAGATCATCAAGGCGCTGAAGAACGCCGGCTACGGCTATCCGATCCTGCCGGTCAATCCTAAAGGAGGGACAATCCTCGAGTTGCCAGTTTTCAGCGACGTCGATGCCCTTCCCGAATGTGTGGACATCGCGGTGATCGTTCGGCCGGCGGAGGAAGTGCCGGATATCCTCATCCAGTGCGGTAAAAAAGGGATCGCCGGCGCAGTGGTTCTGGCGCACGGGTTCCGTGAGCGAGGCGACAAGGGTTCTGCCGCGGAAACGAGATTGCTTGATGCCTTAAAGAAAAGCGGGGTCCGGATTATTGGACCGAATACATCGGGAATGCTGAACTGCACTGTGCAGGCTGACCTCATTGGCCTGCCGGAACTGCCTCCGAGTGGGCCAATCAGTGTTCTAACCCAAAGCGGCAACATGGTGCTTTCGGTCGTCGAAGACAGTCGCTCCATCAATGGCCCCGGCTTCGATGTCATCGCGGGACTCGGTAACCAGACCGATATCGAATATGGCGAATTGATCGAGGAGCTTTCCCGACGTGAAAGCACCCGCTCAATCGCCATCTACAACGAGGGCTTTCTTGACGGCCGCGGATTCCTTGACGCGGCGGCACGCGTGGGGCTGAGCTGCCCGATTGTGATGCTGCGCGGCGGGAGATCCATTGAGGGTCGGAAGGCGGCGCTTTCCCATACAGGTTCGATTGCCGGCGCCGACGAAATCGCCGTAAAGGTGTTGGCGCAAATGGGCGTAACCCTAGTCGATCGTTCGGATGAGTTGTTGCCGGTTGCTGCTCTTCTCGCAACCAGTCCACTTCCTAAACCAAAAACCGGGATTGCGGTTCTGACCGATGGTGGTGGACACGCAACACTCGCCGTTGATGCGTTGTCACGGGCGGGGGTGCCGCTAGCATCCCTCTCGGAAGACACCAAAACCAAGCTGAGAAGTGTCCTCGGCGACGAGGCCAGTGTCGAAAATCCGATTGATGTTGCAAGCGCCGCTGACGCCTATCCCGACGTTTTCCCCGAATGCATCGAAATTCTGGCGTCAGATCCCCAGGTAGGGCTCGTTCTGACAAACGGGTTGTTTGGAGCCTACCACATAAGGTTCGATGAATCTCTGTTGAAAGCAGAGAATTCGGCGGCCGAGCGGATCGTGGCTTTGCGGAAAGCCAGCGGCCTGCCTATGGTTTTTCATAGCTGCTACGGCAATCGCAAGCCGGAGAATCACGACATCTTACGAAACGGCGGCATCCAGATTTTCCCCTCTATCGATTGGGCCGTGACCGGGTCCAAGGCACTGTTTGAAAGGGCTAATTGGCTTTCTAAACAGAATAGCAATGCCGATAGGCTGGCACCGGACGCGCGCCGCGTTTTCGTTCCCAGCGGGCTATCGGCAGAGACGACAGCCCGCGAGATGTTGCAGAAACTGGGCGTGGACACTGGCGAATGGTCGGCGGCAAGCGATGCCGGGGCCGTAAGTTCGGTAGTCTCTAGTTTTGGCAAGCCCTGTGCGGTGAAGGTGGACTCGTCCGTCATCGTGCACAAGTCCGATGTCGGTGGTGTTCGCCTCGGCGTGACGCGAGAGGCGGCGAGCGCCGCCGCGGATGACATCACGAGGGCCATGGCGTCCCAGGCTCCCCCGGTGACGACCTTCGGTTTCATCGTCACGCCGATGGTGGATCACGGCTTGGAGTTGTTCGTGGGTGCCGTCAACGATTCAGTCTTCGGCCCGGTGGTCTTGTTCGGCTCAGGGGGTGTGCTGGTCGAAGCGGTTAAGGACGTGACCTTTCGCGCGGCGCCGCTTTCTCCGGCGGAAGCTTTGGACATGATCAACGAGACGGGTGTTGCGAAGATCCTCGATGGTTTCAGAAACTATCGGCCAGTCGACAAGCGGTCCCTTGCCGAATTTATCTCGTCCGTCTCCCTCGCGGTCATGAGGATGGAAAATCTCTCAGAACTCGACATCAACCCGATCATCGCGAACGAAAGCGGGATCTACCCCGTCGATGTGAGGTTGGTCGGAAAATAAGAGAAGCCTCATGTCTAGCCTAGCAAAAGCACAGATCGTGTCGGCCTTTTTGTCACCGACATTCACGACGGCGGCGCTGACACAGTCCGATTTTACGGCGATCTGATCTTCTTTCTCGAGGCGGAGGCCCGACCCGAATGGTTGAATTCGTTCGCATCGCCGAGATGGGGCCGCGCGACGGCCTACAGAATGAGAAGCGGCTCGTGCCGACCGCCGAGAAGATCCGGCTCGTCGACTTGCTGTCCGACTGCGGCTTCCAAATGATCGAAGCGACCTCCTTCGTGTCGCCGAGATGGGTGCCGCAGATGGCTGATGCGGCGGAGGTTATGGCCGGCATCCGTCGTGCGCCCGGCGCCGTCTATGCGGTGCTGGTGCCCAACATGAAGGGCTACGAGGCCGCGCGGGCGGCGAAGGCTGGCGAAGTCGCCGTGTTCGCGTCAGCCTCCGAAACTTTTAGCCGCAGGAACATTAACTGCTCGATTGCCGAAAGCCTCGAGCGTTTCCGCCCTGTGCTCGCCGCGGCTGCCGCCGACGGCATTCCGGTGCGAGGCTATGTCTCCTGCATCACCGACTGCTCTTACGAAGGACCGATACAGCCGGCTGCCGCTGTGAAGGTTGTGACCGAACTCCTTGATATGGGCTGCTATGAGATTTCGCTGGGCGACACCACGGGCCAAGGAACGCCCGCAACCATCGCGGCCATGCTCGATGCTGTGTTGGAAGCGGTGCCGGCCGGGAGACTTGCTGGACATTATCATGACACTGGGGGCCGCGCCCTCGATAACATTCTGGTAAGCTTGGAGAAGGGCCTACGCACCTTTGACGCTGCGGTTGGCGGACTTGGCGGCTGCCCCTTCGCCGTGGGAGCAAACGGCAATGTCGATACCCTCGCCGTCGCGGCAATGCTAGCGGGCCGGGGCTATGAGACCTGCCTCGACATGGAGCGATTGGAGGAGGTGGCCCGCTTCGCGGGCAGCCTTAGAGAGGAGCGGCCATGATCTTCGACACTATCTGCATCATGACCGACGAGATCGGCGTCGCTACGTTGACCCTCGTCCGCCCGGACAAGCACAACGCTATGTCGGGACAGATGATCGCCGAACTTGCGGGCGCCGCCGAACTGCTCGCCAATGACGACAATGTGCGAGCGGTGGTGCTGACGGGCGAAGGCGACAGCTTCTGTGCGGGCGCCGATCTCGCCTGGATGCGGGCGCAGGCCTCCGCCGCGCGTGACGAGCGAATCGCCGAGGCCATGAAGCTGGCGCTGGCTCTTCGCGCGCTCAACGAATTACCCAAACCCCTGATCGGCCGCATCAACGGCCAGGCATTCGGTGGCGGTCTCGGCCTGATGAGCGTCTGCGACGTTGCGGTGGCCGTCGACACCGCTAGGTTCGGTTTCACCGAGGTCCGGTTAGGACTCATCCCTGCTACGATTTCTCCTTATGTTCTGGCTCGGATGGGAGAAGGCCGGGCGCGGCGGGTCTTCATGTCAGGCAGGATAATCGACGCCAATGAAGCCCGCGACCTCGGACTGGTTTCCCGGGTCGTGCCGCCGATCGACTTGGAGGCGGCGGTCGAGGCTGAGGTCCGGCCCTATCTCTCGGCCTCGCCGCGGGCGGTCGCCGCCGCCAAGGCGCTTGTGCGCCGACTTGGGTCGGAAATCGACGACGCAGTGATCGGCGAGACGGTCGCTCTGCTGGCCGATGTATGGGAAACGACCGACGCCGCTGACGGAATCGCGGCCTTCTCCGATCGCCGCAGACCGCGTTGGCAGGCGTGAGGCCGGCCGGGAGCCGTTCGTTGGTCGTCGCTCCAAGTAGATTTGTGCCTAAATGAACTCCCTCAGGGAACGCATTCTGAGCGCTGAATGAGGATGGATCTCGTCGTACAACTCGACCATGGAACGCCCGCAGATCGATGTTGATCGCGAACTTCTTTATCCATGGCATCCCTGGGCTGACCGGCAGGTCTTTCTCCATGCGGTCGATCAAGAAGGGTGACCTGGCGGTGTTCCGCTGCACCCTTTCTGGCCCACCGGTGGCTGGAAATACCGGGGTGGTTATTCGATCGGAGGGTCACCGCGAACAGCCGCATGACGACTGCTCCGCTTGTCAACTTGCCGCGATAGGCGCCCGGCGATCCTCCTCCGGGGCTGCTGTCCCATCTCAATCGCCGGAGAATGGCGCAGCATTGGACTCCGACGGTTCGAGCCGGAAGACAGGCGGCAGTTCTCCCATGTGAAGCGTCCGGCCAGATGTGTTCAAGCTGCGCGTCACGTACCAAGTCCGCGCTTGCTGCCGCTGCTGTGCTGACCACGTGCCATTTTCCCGTCGCGACAGCAACGCATTCCAGTCGCTGACTCAAAGGCGAAAACGCGCATCTGACAGATGCCTTGCGCTCAGGTAAGACAGGTCGCGGTCGCGGTCCTACCCAGGCTTTTCACCACCCTGAGTTCATCTGAAAACCAGATGATCACAATACACAAACTGAATTTGACCTAGCCCTCCTGGAAGCTGAACATCGGCCAACAAAAAACGCAATTTGGGAAACGTTCAGATGCACAGCGTTGAGTCCTTCCGTGATTTGCAGCGCGAAGCAACGGAGTGGCGACGCTACCTCCATGAAAATCCAGAGCTCGACTATCGGGAACACAACACAGCGAAGTTCGTGATCGATAAACTGGCATCGTTCGGGATCAATCATATCGAAACGGGGATAGCTGAGACCGGCATCGTCGCACTTATTCAGGGGCAAGGGGGAGATGGACCGACGATCGGATTGAGAGCGGACATGGATGCCCTGCCAATCGTTGAGGCGTCAGGCAAATCCTGGTCCTCGAAAAACCCAGGCATAATGCATGCATGCGGCCACGACGGTCATACAGCTATGTTGCTGGGTGCTGCGAAACATCTTGCGAGTACGCGCAACTTCAGGGGATCCGTCGCCTTAATCTTTCAGCCGGCAGAAGAAGTAGAATTTCCGACGGGAGCTCAAAGGATGGTCCAGGAAGGCATTATGGACCGTTTCGACATATCCCAGGTTTTCGGCATGCATAACTTGCCAGGCATGGAAATTGGCAAATTCGCCATCTGCGATGGTCCTATCATGGGCTCGCAGGACGACTTCGACATTGTTGTGAAGGGCAGGGGCGGCCATGCGGCTTACCCACATAGAACTATCGATCCCGTCACCATAGCAGCACAGATTATCGTCGGCCTACAAATCTTAATCTCTCGCAAAACCGACCCCATGGAGTCTCTGGTGATTTCCGTCACCAAGCTGAAGGCCGCACAGGCTTACAACATCATTCCCGATCAAGTTGAAATTGCCGGAACGGTCAGAACTCTCGTGCCAGCCCTGCGAGACTTCGCCGAACAAGAGATTGCGGCAGCCGCACAGGGCATTGCGCGCGGCTTCGGCGCGGATATCGAATTCAAATACCGTCGCTCCGTTCCGGTCACTGTCAACTGCACGGAGGAAACTACTTTAGCGGCTAAGGCGGCACGCGACCTAGTCGGGCCTGCATCGGTGAATCATAAGATGAAGCCACGTATAGGTGCGGAGGACTTTGCCTATATGCTTGAGAAGCGGCCAGGTAGTTTTATCTTCCTTGGGAATGGACCTACCGCTCTTCTGCATCACCCCGCCTATGACTTCAATGACGAAGCCTTGCCTTATGGGATAGGCTATTGGGTAAATGTGGTCGAGACAGTGTTGCCTATGTGAGCTCGACTGTCCCCACCAGTTTGCGTGCGAACTCGTATTCAGAAGAAAAGTCATGAGTATAAAAATACCTCACGCTCCTACGCGCTGAGGACCGACCGCTTCTGAAAACTACTCCGTTTGCTACATCAGATAGTTTCGTTGGTTACGGTTGCCTGAGCCAGCGGACAGCCAGCGTGACGGCCGCAGATATCACTATCAACAACGAAGCGGCGGGGATCTTATGGATCGCCAATGCGCTAACTTCTGGAGCGTGTTGTAGGCGCTGCCAGAGCGGAATAGGAGAGACTGAATGAAAGTTCTCGTCCCGGTGAAGCGGGTTGTGGATGCGAACGTCAAGGTTCGCGTGAAGGCTGATGGTTCGGCGGTGGAGCTGGCCAACGTCAAGATGGCCATGAACCCGTTTGACGAAATCGCGGTGGAAGAAGCAATCCGGCTGAAGGAAGCCGGCAAGGCTGAAGAAATCATCGTCGTCTCGATCGGCCCGCAGCAGGCGCAGGAAACACTGCGCACCGCGCTCGCCATGGGCGCCGACCGCGCCATCCTGGTCAAGACCGACGAACAGACCGAGCCGCTCGGCGTCGCCAAGGTGCTGAAAGGCGTCGTCGACGCCGAGCAGCCCGGCCTCGTCATTCTCGGCAAGCAGGCGATCGACGACGACTCCAACCAGACCGGCCAGATGCTGGCGGCACTGCTTGGCTGGGCGCAAGGCACCTTCGCTTCCAAGATCGTGCTCGACGGCGACAAGGCCAAGGTGACGCGCGAGGTCGACGGCGGCCTGCAGACCGTGGAACTGAAGATGCCGGTGATCGTCACCGCCGACCTTCGCCTCAACCAGCCACGCTATGCCTCGTTGCCCAACATCATGAAGGCCAAGAAGAAGCAGCTCGACGAGAAGAGCCCGGCCGACTACGGCGCCGACGTCAAGCCGCGGCTGAAGGTCATCAAGACCGAGGAGCCGAGTGGCCGCAAGGCAGGCGTCAAGGTCAAGTCGGTGGCCGAACTGGTCGACAAGCTCAAGAACGAAGCCGGCGTGCTGTAAGCGATCGGGAAAGGAACAGAAAAATGGCAATTCTCCTCATCGCAGAACACGACAACGCAACGCTTTCCGACCAGACCGCCAAGGCGCTGTCGGCGGCGCTGCAGATCGGCTCGGACGTGCATGTGCTGGTTGCCGGCAAGGGTGCCAAGCCGGCAGCCGACGCTGCCGCCAAGCTCAAGGGCGTGAGCAAGGTGCTGCTGGCCGAGGCCGACGAACTTGCCGAGCGCCTGGCCGAGCCGACGGCAGCACTGGTCGTATCGTTGGCAGGCGCTTACGACACCATCATCGCGCCGGCGACCTCGTCGGGCAAGAATGTCGCGCCGCGAGTCGCAGCGCTGCTCGATGTCGCGCAGGTGTCCGAGATCATCGAAGTCGTAGCTCCCGACACCTTCAAGCGGCCGATCTATGCCGGCAACGCCATCCAGACGGTGCAGTCGAGCGACGCCAAGAAGGTGATCACGGTGCGCACGGCCTCGTTCCAGGCAGCCCCCGAGGGCGGCTCGGCGGCGGTCGAGACCGTCAAGGCCGCGGCCAATCCCGGCCTGTCCACCTTCGTCGAGAACAAGCTTTCCGAGACCGACCGTCCGGAGCTGACCTCGGCCAAGATCATCATCTCGGGTGGTCGTGCGCTGGGTTCGGCGGAGAAGTTCCAGGAGGTCATCCTGCCGGTCGCCGACAAGCTCGGTGCCGCCGTCGGCGCCTCCCGCGCCGCGGTCGATGCCGGCTATGCGCCGAACGACTGGCAGGTCGGCCAGACCGGCAAGGTGGTTGCTCCCGATCTTTACATCGCGGTCGGCATCTCCGGCGCCATCCAACATCTCGCCGGCATGAAGGATTCGAAGGTCATCGTCGCCATCAACAAGGACGAGGAGGCGCCGATTTTCCAGGTTGCCGACTACGGCCTCGTCGGCGATCTCTTCGTCATTCTGCCGGAGCTGCAAAACCGCCTATGACGGGCATCATCTCGATTAACATTCTCAAACTTTGCCGGTGACCATTGCCTCCGGATGTTTGTCGCCATGACTAAGTGGCTGTTTGCAGGCAATGGCCCCGCAGCGCCATTTAGAAACCGACCGGCGATTTGCCTCGTTTTCCCAGCCTTGCGGCACATCCTGGAAGTGGACTGAGCAGATCAAGACCGCAGACGCCGTTCCGGATGGCCTGAGTACGTTCCCAGTTCAACGTAGGTGAAGCAGAACGGCCGGGGTGAGAAGATTGTGGCGCTCGCCCGCAGAGCTGCCCGTCGCGCCTTTTTCTTTTCCACGCCACAGGTGTGGCTAGGACAAGGCTCGGCGATGTCCTGACACTCCATTTCCACCTACACCGGACCGAGAATCTCGAAACCAGATGGCGTTAATATATAGACTGAATTTGACGTAGGCACCTCTCGGTGAATGAATTACCCACTGAAAGCAATGGCAAAAATAGCAATGCTCGACGCTGAAACTTTCAGGCCGAAGGGGAGCTGTCCGAGTGAGCCCGCTATCTTCATAAACGTCGCGTGCTTGGTTTCTGGCTCGTCGATGCGCCCGCCAACGCGCGCGCCAACATAGAAAACACCGGGGCCGCCGCCAGCTCGCTTTGAGCTCCGCCTTGCCGCGTGGCCGACCACTGACCTGCAAGATGTTGAGAAAAGCCTTTAACTAGGAGCTTAAATTTCCATGAAGAATGCATCAACCCTAAACGAAGTTGCCGACTCATCTGGAGCGAAATCACTGCCGGCTAAAGCCCGAGCGGTCATAATCGGGGGCGGTATTTCCGGGTGCTCGGTTGCATATCACCTCACAAAGCTCGGATGGACCGACGTAATTCTGCTCGAGCGTAAGCAACTGACCTGCGGAACAACTTGGCACGCTGCCGGATTGCTGAGCGAATTGCGCGGCTCTGCCGATATGACAAATATGGCAAAGTACACGATGGAACTTTACTCCAGCTTGGAAGCAGAGACGGGGGTTTCAACTGGATTGCGCCGTGTCGGCTCGTTGGCTCTCGCGCTTACCGATGAGCGGAAGCACGAGCTATTGCGGCAGTTCTCGGTCGCGAACGCCTTCGGGGTAGAGGTGCGAAAAATCTCCTCCAGCGAACTTGAGGAAATGTACCCTCATGTCAATGTGTCGGACGTCTCTGCTGCGCTTCATTTCCCTAATGATGGGCAATGTGATCCAGGAAATGTCGCGATGGCGCTTGCCAGGGGCGCACGGCAACGCGGTGCTGCCATCTATGAAGGAGTGAAGGTAACCGGCGTTCGGTCGAAAAACGGCCGGGTGTCAAGCGTGACGTGGGAGAAGAATGGCGAGCGTGGAGAGATTGAAACAGAGCACGTGGTAAACTGTGCAGGAATGTGGGCTCGGGAATTTGGCTCTAGAAGCGACGTGGCGATTCCCTTGCATGCTTGTGAACATTTCTATTTGATCACGGAGGCAATAGAAGGGCTTACACGACTGCCGATCATTCGGGTTCCGGACGAACATACGTACTACAAAGAAGATGCAGGGAAGATCCTCTTTGGGGCGGTAGAACCGAAGGCTAAGCCATGGGGTATGGACGGCATTCCCGAAAGCTTTTGCTTTGACCAGTTGCCAGAGGATTTTGCGCATTTCGAACCCATTATGGAGAAGGCCCTAAAGCGCATGCCGATGTTGGGCAAGGTTGGTATTCGCACCTTCTTCAATGGACCTGAGAGCTTCACGCCTGACGATCGCTTCCACCTAGGAGAAGCTCCTAACCTGAGGGGCTATTGGGTAGCATGTGGCTACAACACGGGAGGGATAGCCGGCTCAGGACCAGCGGGCTTTATTCTGTCGCAGTGGATGAATGACGGCGAACCGCCTCTCGACGTTTCAGGAGTTGACATCCGTCGGATGCAGCCGTTTCAGAAGAATCGTTCCTACCTGAAGGAGCGGGTTACGGAGATCGTGGGGCTTACCTATGCCGACCACTTTCCCGCCCGTCAAATGACAACATCGCGCGGAATTCGACGGTCACCAATTCATGAACACCTTAGAGCGCGCCGAGCCGTGTTCGGCGAAGCCGCAGGCTGGGAACGACCCAACTGGTTTGCCCGAGAGGGCCAGGAGCGCGAATATCGGTACTCTTGGGGCCGCCAGAACTGGTTCGAAAACCAGCGCGAAGAGCATGTGGCGGTGCGTGAACGGGTCGGTATTTTCGATTTGAGTCCATTCGGGAAAATCCGAGTGGAGGGACGAGACGCATGCAGGTTTCTCCAACGGCTCTGCTCCAACGACGTCGAGGTGCCGGTCGGCCGGATCGTCTATACACAAATGCTAAACGAGCGGGGCGGGATAGAGAGCGATCTCACGGTGAGTCGTCTCGGCGAGACTGCTTTCCTGCTCGTGGTGTCGGCCTTCGATCTGCAACGCGATCTGTGCTGGTTGAGGCGGCATGTAGGCGACGAGTTCGTCGTTATCACCGATATATCCGCCTCGGAAAGCGTTCTCGCGGTCATGGGGCCGAATTCGCGCGAACTGCTCGGCAGAGTTAGCCCGAATGATTTCTCCAATGGCAACAATCCCTTCAGCACCTTCCAGGAAATTGAAATCGGAATGGGTTTGGCGCGAGCGCATAGAGTGACCTATGTCGGCGAACTGGGCTGGGAGATTTACGTCCCGACTGATCAAGCCGCGCATGTCTTCGAAGTAATTGAGGCGGCGGGCGCAGATGTTGGCCTCAAGCTGTGTGGACTGCATGCCATTGGCTCATGCCGCATCGAGAAGGCATATCGGCATCTTGGCGATGATATTGGCAGCGCGGATCATGTGCTCGAAGCGGGGTTGGGCTTCGCCGTCAAGACGGCAAAGCCAGGATTTATTGGGAGAGATGCGGTGCTGAGAAAACGTGAAGCGGGGCTCGACCGTCGGCTGGTTCAGTTCCGGCTGAAAAACCCCAGTCCACTACTTCACCACAACGAGGTCATCTTCCGTGACGGTCGGATTGCGGGAACCATCACCTCCGGAAGCTACGGTCATACGCTTGGAGGAGCCATCGGCCTTGGCTATGTACCTTGCAAAAGTGAGAGCGAGGCAGCTCTCCTTTCCTCTTCTTACGAGATTGAGATAGCTGGCGAGCGCTTTGCCGCCGAAGTCTCGCTTAAACCAATGTATGACCCGAAGAGCGAGCGGGTGCGGGCTTGACTTTGGATCCAAGCGGACCAGGTCAGCCCAAGCAATCGGAGTTCGCACGCGGCGTCGGACATAGTCTTCGTTGACGTGCTCCCCGATCTGTCCGTTAGCTCTGTTCACTTTGTAGCCTGTGCGAATCTGGTGCAATTCACTTAGGGCGAGTCTGTCGAAGCGGGACGCATGCGAGGGTTGATCGCAAGACCGTGGTGCACGAGAAGCTCAAGAACGGCGCTCGACTCGTAAGTGCAACGCCCTGGCGATCGGCTCGAGGTCTCGGCGTTGCGCGAGAGGCTTGGAAAAGCTTCTAACCCTCAGGTCGAGGAGGACCACCGGACTCGGGACAGTCGCCGTGAACTATCCGCAAGCCATTGATCTGGCCTGTTGATTGAGGCGGATAG
>NZ_RZTF01000219.1:7380-10894 GCF_004023175.1 Mesorhizobium sp. M7A.F.Ca.MR.362.00.0.0 | reverse complement strand
CCTTTCAAGGTTTCGCAACCTGACGAACCCCGCGTGGCTGCTTCCGGCACTCCGCATGCAACCGAGATCGTCGTCAGGGACGGCGAAACGATCGGCGGCCTGGCGCAGCGCTACAAGGTGCCGTCCGACGTGATCATGAAGGTCAACGGGCTGAGCGCGACCAAGGGGCTGAAGACCGGCCAGAAGCTGGTCATCCCGGCCTACGCCTATTCGAGCAAGAGCGAGCCGAAGCTCGCGGATGCCAAGCCGGCGAAAGACACCAAGCACAACCTGCCGGCCACTGCGCCGGACAAAGTCGCCGTCCTGCCGCAGCAGCCGAAGCCTAGGGAGGGCAAATCCACCGCTCAGGTCGACACGTCGGCCGCCGCGAGCCAGCCCAAGGAGCCCAAGCCGCAGGTAGCCGCGGCCAAGGCGACCAATGCAGCTGGCACCTATACGGTTCAGTCGGGCGACACGCTTTCCTCGATTGCCAGGAAAACCGGTGTCGGAGTCGTTGCCATCAAGCAGGCCAACGGCATGCAGGATGGCTTGCTCAAGATCGGCCAGACCCTGAAGGTGCCCGCCGGCGGAACCGCGACCGTCGCCGCCGCCAAGCCGGCCAAGGTCGATCCGGTGACGACGGCCACGACGCAGCCCGCGGCAAAGACCACGCCGTCGGAAACGCTGGCGTCCTACACGCCGCCGAAGAAGGATTCGAAGGTCATCCAGCAGGCCGAGGCCGACGATGCCGTCGCGCCTGACGCCACCGGCATCGGCAAGATGCGCTGGCCGGTGCGCGGTCGCGTGATCTCCGGTTTCGGCTCCGGCAAAGACGGCGTCGACATCGCCGTGCCCTCGGGCACACCGGTCAAGGCAGCCGAGAACGGTGTCGTCATCTATGCCGGCGACGGCCTCAAGGAATTCGGCAACACGGTGCTGGTGCGCCACGAGAATGGCCTGGTCACCGTCTACGGCCACGCCAGCTCGATCGAGGTGCAGCGCGGCCAGAAGGTCAAGCGCGGCCAGGAAATCGCGCTGTCGGGCATGAGCGGCACGACGGACTCGCCGAAGCTGCACTTCGAAGTGCGCAAGAACTCGGCCCCGGTCGATCCCTCGGGTTACCTCGAATAGAAGAAAAAAAGCAATTTGCGGGCCGTCTGACCTCCAGTCCGGCCCGCCGGCTCAGCCCGTTCCGAAAGGAGCGGGCTTTTTCAGTTTCAACGCGACGCGCCAGTCTTCAAGCTTCAAAGATGATCACGCAGAGTGTCGGCGATCATGACGTCAAGGCCGCTGGCCTTGATGCCGAGAAGCGTCTCCGCGTCGGAGGAATCGACCAGCAAGGGATTGCCGAAGAGATAGCTCATCTCGATGAGCTCATGCATGCCCAACGCTTCCATTTCGGGGGTGGAATAGGAACGTGTTTCTGGAATTTCACGGTGAAGCATTGCCGCCGTCGTCAGGATGAGTTCCCGGGGTGAGGCGTGTTGCGATGGAACATGGAACGCCCGTCGCCATTCGCCCGTGTAGCGGGAAGCGGCGACCAGCGTCCTGGCCACGTCCTTCGTGAAGGACCAGGCATGAGTCGCGTCGAGGTTTCCAATGAAAGCAGTCGGCTTCCCCTCGATTATGGAGGGCAGCGCGACCAGTGAGAAAGAGCTGATCGCGCCATGTCCAAGATAATCGCTGGACCGCACTTCGACTGCCGGCACGTCCGCACGGACCGCCCGCTGCCACATGATCGTGCGGGCGGTCCCTTTCTTCGAAGTCGGATCCAGAGACAGGTCGGAGTGAAGCGGGCTATCGGCATGTTTCCCATAGCCATAGAGGTTTCCGAGAACCACAAGCTTCGCGCCGACCGCTTCCGCGGCACGCACGGTGCCGTCGATGATTGGGAAGAAGTCGGTCGGCCACCGCTGATAGGCGGCCATGGCACACATGAAAATGGCGTCGGCGTTTCGGCAGATACGCGCCAGTTCAACGGCATCGGTGGCATCGGCCTGCACCGCCCGGACGTTCCGCAACGCGTTTGAGCCGACACTCCGGCTCGTGAGAACGACGTCATGTCCTTCTTCGCCCAGAAGGCGCGCGGTCTCGTGCCCGACCGGGCCTGCTCCGACAACTACATAAAAACTCATGGCTAACCTCTCGTCCAAGCTCGATGGAGAGGCGTAGGTACATGTCCATGGCATTGAAAATCGCGCGGGAATTGCCAATTCTTGGACAGGTTTTGCCAGGAAGCGAGAGAGCATGCATTCGCAGTCTGTTCCGGCCCGATTTCCGCCCGACGTCACAATGGCCTTCTGGCATATCGAAGCGGGCGTCCATCGTCTCTCCAGGGCGGCCCATCATCGCATCATGGTGCATGCAAGCGCGGCGACGCGTTCCTACTGCAATGAGGTTGGTCGATATTTCGTGAGGCGCGCTGGCGATATTGACCTGGTGCCCGCTGGCCAAGAGGGCGGTTTCGAGACCGAAACCCCGTTCGACACGATCGAGATCGCGTTACAACCAGCCCTGATGGAAAGGGTGGCGGCTGAGCTAGGTGGCAAGGCGCGCGCGTTGCCGCTCGACACACGTCATCTGCTTCGTGATCAGCGCATCCAACATCTCGCCCGTGCACTCGAGAGCGATCTCGGCGCAAACTCACCGAGTGGATCTTTGTTTGCCGACAGCATTGGCGCAGCTCTGGCGGTGAGGCTGCTCGGTCTTGAGAATTCCGATGTCGAGCGAACAAACCGGTTGTCAGATGCCCAGCTCAAGCGCGTGTTGGAGCATATCGAAGCTGGCTTGCACGAGCCCCTTTCAATCCAGCGATTGAGCCGAGTTGCCGGGGCGAGCAGCTCGCACTTGCGGGCTTGGTTCAAGGCGGCGACGGGCGTCACCCTGCACCGCTACGTGGTGCGACGTCGCGTCGAACGCGCACGCGCCCTGCTGCAGCGAGGCGATCTCAGCACAAGCGAGGTGGCGGAATTGACGGGCTTTGCGCACCAGTCACATCTGGCGCACTGGATGCGCCGCGAGATCGGCCAAACGCCGCGTGATTTGCGCCGGGCGCAGCCCAAATGATCTTGTCATTGGATGGCGTTGGCGACGCCACCCAACGTGTCAGTCCCTCAGTGGCTTGCCGAGCCGTCCAGCCAGGTCCTGGGTGAACTGCCAGGCAACGCGGCCCGAGCGGCTGCCGCGCGTCGTCGCCCATTCCAATGCCTTGGAGCGCAACTGCTCGGGATCGATGACAAGGCCATGATGGCTGATATAGCCGTCGATCATTTCGAGATATTCGTCCTGCGAACATTTGTGGAAGCCGAGCCACAGCCCGAAGCGATCGGACAGCGACACCTTTTCCTCCACCGCCTCGGACGGGTTGATGGCGGTCGAGCGCTCGTTGTCGATCATGTCGCGGGGCAAAAGGTGCCGGCGGTTCGACGTGGCATAGAAGATGACATTCGCCGGCCGGCCTTCGACGCCGCCTTCGAGCGCGGCTTTGAGCGACTTGTACGAAGTGTCGTCATGGTCGAAGGAGAGATCGTCGCAA
>NZ_RZTF01000219.1:3539-7370 GCF_004023175.1 Mesorhizobium sp. M7A.F.Ca.MR.362.00.0.0 | reverse complement strand
GCAAAACAGGATGAAGCGGAAGGGGGCCGCCTTGAGCAGGCCCATCAGCTTCGGCAGCGTGTCGATGTCCTCGCGGTGGATTTCGATCAGCTTCAGCGGCAGGTCGGACTTGGTCTTGGCGTTGATCTCGGCATGCACGGCCTTGACCAGCGACGATTTGCCCATGCCGCGTGCGCCCCACAACAACACATTGTTGGCTGGATACCCGGCGGCGAAGCGTTCGGTGTTGTCGACAAGGATGTCGCGGACACGGTCGACGCCACGGATCAGGCCGATGTCGACGCGGTTAACCCTGCGCACCGGTTCCAGATAGCCCGGATCGGCCTGCCAGACGAAGCAATCGGCCTCGCCGAGGTCGGTTTCGGGCACCGGCGGCGGGGCGAGGCGGCTCACCGCCTCGATCAGCCGGTCGAGTTTCTGGTTCAGGGCTTCAATGCTGCTGTCGGTCATGTCTGTCTTTTGTTTCGCGGTTTCGACATTTGGGAGCGTGAACGTGCCCGATTCCCTCTGATCCAAAACCGGTGGCAACCTTTTCTTCGAGCGTGATCTCTGGCAAACGGTTTCCGTTTGTCTGAGAAAACCGGCTCCCGCTTTTCGCGATCCTGCTCTAACACGGCTCAACAGGCCGTAAAAGCAGCCGATTTGGCCGGCCGCGCAGTTGCATTGACAACTTTACCGACTATATTCCGGCCAAATTTCAAGGGCCGCCAAATTGGCGGCTGTTTTCAAAAATCAGGAGTACCTCGATGTTCGTGACACCGGCATACGCCCAAGGCGTCGGCGCTTCTCCCGACATGTTCATCAGCATTTTGCCGTTTGTCCTGATTTTCGTGATCATGTATTTTCTGATCATCAGGCCGCAGCGCACGCAGCTGAAGAAGCGCGGCGAGATGCTGGCCGCGGTTCGTCGCGGCGACACGGTCGTCACCGGCGGCGGCTTCGTCGGCAAGGTGACCAAGGTGATCGACGACAACGAGCTCGAGATCGACCTCGGTAACGGCTTGAAGGTGACGGCGCTGCGCTCGACGATCGCCGATGTGCGCGTCAAGGGCGAGCCGGTGGCCAACCAGAACGCCAAGAAATAATCCAATTTTAGGCGGAGCGATCCGCGGACACGCTCTGACGGACGACGCCATATGCTGTATTTTTCGCGCTTCAAGATGATCCTGATCTGGGTGGCCGTGGCCATCACAGTGATCCTCGCCGCGCCCAACCTGTTCTCCGCCAGCACGCTGGCGCAACTGCCCAGCTGGGTGCCGAAGCGGCAGATGACGCTCGGCCTCGACCTACAGGGTGGTTCGCACATCCTGCTGGAAATGAACCAGAACGATCTGATCAAGGATCGGCTGGAGACGACGCGCGATGAAATCCGCACGCTGCTACGCGACGCCAAGATCGGCTATACCGGCCTTGCCGGCACGGGGCGGACCCTGCAGGTCCGCATCACCGATCCCGCCCAGATCGATGCCGCCAAGACGGCGCTGAAGACGCTGACCGATCCGGTCGCTGCCGGCCTGTTCACCGGCGGCTCCGTCCAGGAAATGACGCTCGACGATTCCGAGCCCGGCCTGCTCAAGTTCAACGTCACCGACGCCGGCATCAAATACCGCACGTCGACCGCGCTGACGCAGTCGATCGAGGTGGTCGAACGCCGCGTCAACGAACTCGGCACCACCGAACCGATCGTGCAGCGGCAGGGCGACGACCGTATCCTTGTCCAGGTGCCGGGTCTTCAGGACCCGCAGAGACTGAAAGAAATCCTCGGCCAGACCGCCAAGCTGACCTTCCAGATGGTCGACCAGTCGATGCCGGTGCAGGACGCGCTCAATGGCCGTCCGCCCGCCGGGTCATCGGTGCTGTATTCGCAGGACGATCCGCCGGTTCCGTATCTGATCGAAAATCGCGTCATCGTCTCGGGCGAAAACCTCGTTGACGCACAGGCGACATACAATTCGCAGAACAACGAGCCGGTGGTGTCGTTCCGCTTCGATTCGAAAGGAGCGGCGCGCTTCGGTCAGGCCACGGCGCAGAATGTCGGCAAGCTGTTCGCCATTATCCTCGACAATCAGGTGATTTCGGCGCCGCAGATCCGCGAGCCGATCCTCGGCGGCACCGGCCAGATTTCCGGCAATTTCACTGCCCAAAGCGCCAACGACCTTGCGGTGCTGCTGCGCGCCGGTGCGTTGCCCGCGACGCTGACGGTGATCGAAGAACGCACCGTTGGTCCGGGCCTTGGCCAGGATTCGATCCATGCCGGCAAGGTCGCCGGCATCATCGGTTCTATCCTCGTCGTCGCCTTCATGTTCGTCGCCTACGGCTTCCTCGGCTTCCTCGCCAACATCGCGCTGGCGGTGCACGTGGCGATGATCGTCGGCGTGCTCTCGCTGCTTGGCGCTACGCTGACCTTGCCTGGTATCGCCGGTATCGTACTGACCATCGGCATGGCGGTCGATTCCAACGTGCTGATCTATGAACGTATTCGCGAGGAGCGACGCGCCGGCCGCTCTGTGATCCAGGCGATCGATACCGGTTTCACCAAGGCGCTGGCGACCATCGTCGATTCCAACATCACTTCGCTGATCGCCACCGTGGTGCTGTTCTATCTCGGTACCGGGCCGGTGAAGGGCTTTGCCATCACCTACGCCATCGGCATCCTGACCACGGTCTTCACCGCCTTCACCTTCACCCGCCTGCTGGTCTCGATCTGGCTGCGCCGGGCTCGCCCGAAGGAATTGCCGAAGGCGCCGGTGACTTTCGTTCCACCCGGCACCAAGATCCCCTTCATGGGCATCCGTCGCTGGACCTTTACGCTCTCCAGCGCACTGTCGATCCTGTCGGTGGTGCTGTTCATGACCGTTGGCATCAATTACGGCATCGACTTCAAGGGCGGTTCGCTGATCGAGGTGCAGGCCAAGAGCGGCAATGCCGACCTCGCCGACCTCCGTGCGCGGCTGACCGAGCTCAACATCGGCGAAGTTCAGGTGCAGCAGTTCGGTACGCCGAACGACGTGCTGATCCGCGTCGGGACGCAGGATGGTGGCGAGAATGCCGAGCAGACCGTCATCGACAAGGTTCGCGGCGAGCTGCAGGACAATTACGATTTCCGCCGCGTCGAAGTGGTCGGACCGACCGTTTCTGGCGAGCTTGCCAAGCAAGGCACGATCGCCATGCTGATCGCGCTGCTTGGCATCCTGGTCTATGTCTGGTTCCGCTTCGAATGGCAGTTCGCGGTCGGCGCCATCGTGGCGACGGTGCACGATGTGGTCATGACGCTCGGCTTCTTCGTCATCACCGGACTGGAGTTCAACCAGTCATCGCTGGCGGCGATCCTGACGATCATCGGCTATTCGCTGAACGATACGATCGTGGTCTATGACCGTGTTCGAGAGGATTTGCGAAAATACAAGCGCATGCCGCTGCCGCAGCTGTTGAACAACGCCATCAACGAGACGCTGTCGAGAACGACGCTGACTTCGGTGACGACGATCCTGGCGCTGCTGGCGCTGGTGCTGTTCGGCGGCGAGGTGATCCGCTCGTTTACGATGGCCATGCTGTTCGGCGTCGTCTTCGGCACTTATTCGTCCATCTTCATCGCCGCACCGCTGCTGATCCTGTTCAAGCTGAGGCCGCAGGCTTCGGCCGACGAGGAGAAGCCGGTCAATGGCGGCAAGGCGGTCGCGACCTGACGCGCCGCCCCGAAGGGGTATAGCGGTGACCGGCAAAGGCATCGTCATCCGCGAGGCGCATTTTCCGGGCCGCGCGCCGATCGAAGCCTATGGCAATGGCGGGTTCCGCTTTGCCGACATGTCGCATCGCGGTTCGCTCATGTGC
>NZ_RZTF01000219.1:0-3529 GCF_004023175.1 Mesorhizobium sp. M7A.F.Ca.MR.362.00.0.0 | reverse complement strand
ATCCATGGCTGGGAACCGGCTGATCCTCTGGTGCTGACGGTGGCGGATTTCGACAAGCTGCTGGCTGAGGCCGGCAAGGTCGAGATCCTGCTGGTCGGCATGGGCAGGGATCTCCGGCCATTGCCCGCCGCATTGCGGGCCGCGCTGAAGGCTGCCGGCATTGCGTCCGACCCGATGTCGACCGGTGCCGCGGTACGGACCTACAATGTCCTTCTGGCGGAAGAGCGCGCCGTGGCCGCCGCGCTCATCGCCGTCGATTGACATGTCCCAGAATGCCAATATCGTCATGGACGCGGTGCGCGCCGCCGACCATGACCGCTATCTGACCGCGCTCTACGCGCCCGACGACAAGCGCGACGCGCTGTTTTCGCTCTACGCCTTCAATGCCGAGATCGCAGGAATCCGCGATCGCATCCATGAAGCGCTGCCGGGCGAGGTGAGGCTGCAATGGTGGCGCGATGTCATTGCCGCTGGCGGAGAAGCGGGCGCCGGCCATCCCACAGCCGAAGCCTTGAACGCCACGATAGCGACGTTCGGCCTGCCGAAGCGGGCCTTCGAGAACATGCTCGATGCACGCATCTTCGACCTCTATGACGACCCGATGCCGTCGCGCACTGACCTGGAAGGCTATTGCGGCGAGACTGCTGCCGCGCTCATCCAGCTTGCGGCGATGGTGCTCGATCCCGTCGGGGCGCCGCGCTTTGCCGATCTGGCGGGCAGGGCAGGCTGTGCGCAGGCGATGACCGGCCTGTTGCTGCTGTTGCCGCTGCATCGCCGGCGCGGACAGTGTTTTGTCCCGGCCGATATTTTGGCGGCGGCGGGATCGTCGCCGGAAGAATTCATTGCTGGTGATGGCGGACCCGGCGCCAAACGCGCGGTGGCGGCGATGATGGCGCTGGCACGGGAACATCTTTCCGCCTTCGAGCAAGGCGCACCGACCTTGCCTGTCTCGCTGCGTCCGGCATTCCTGCCGCTCGCCCTGTCACGTGCCTATCTCGGCAAGATGGAGAATGGTTCGCCGCTCGAAGGCGTCGCGCGGCTATCGGCCTTGCGCCGGCATTGGCTGCTGCTGCGTCGCGCGAGCAAGGGCTGGCCTGCGCTTTGACGTAAACGTCAATCATGTTAAGACGTCCCGCGCCAAACTGTTGCCGAAGACAACAGGCCGGCCCGGAGGAGATGAATGAGCTTACCCATATTGGTGGCGATCGTTACCTTCGGCATCGCGCTGTCGGTTGCGGCGGTGCATTTCACCGGCGGCAGCAAGATAGCGACGCTCAGCAGTGCCAATCGCGCGGTGAGCCGATTCGCTGAGGATTTTCCCGACGAGATCGCGACGGTAGTCCGCCTGACAGCGGATGCCAGGACTGCGTTTCTGGATATCGGGCGAGGGCGCATCGGCATCGTTCACGGCATCGGCGATTGCTTTTTGACCCGCATCGTCACGCCTCAGGATGTCGCGGTTTTGAACACCGAAGATGCGAACACGGTCTCGTTCCGGCTCGCCGATTTTACCTGGAAGGGCGGCCGCTTCCACTTTGCCAGCTCAACGGATGCGCAGGGCCTGCTGGAAGCCTTGAGCCGCAACGTTCGAATTCCACTGCGGAGGCCGCGTGATGGACAGCTATAATTTCCCGCAAGTCACCCAACTGGCCATCCCGTTCTTCGTGGTCGCGATCCTGATCGAGCTTTGGCTGGTGCGCACCGGCCGCGCCAGAGGTTCGTTCGAAACGCGCGACACCTTGACCAGCCTGATGATGGGCACCGGCAATGTCGTTGCGGCTCGAATATTGAGCGGCGAGCTCCCTAAGATGGTCGCGAACCTTTTCCCCCGAATAGCCCGGCCTTGTGTCCTCGATCGACGCCTTCACCCGCGCTCTGATCGACGCCATACGCTCTGCATGTTCCTCTTCTTCGCGCTGGAAGGCGCGAAGGGCTGCACGGATGACTTCACTGGCCGAACCGAAGGAGCCGTCTTCGACCTTCTCCCGGATCATGCGCGCCATAGCGGGCGTGACGGTGACCGACAGTTTCTCGGCGGATTCCATGGATGCCTCTCTTATGTATAAAGTAGGATATTATCCTACTTTATACATAAGATCCAATCAGAATGCGAAGTCGTCTATTCCGCGGCTTCGGCCGTTTGCGCAGCCAACCCCAGCCACTCCCTGCAATCAGCGCGCGCGCGCGAGGTGATGGCGTGCCTTTTGGCAACAGTCTTGTCCTTGCCGCGCATGCGTTTGCCTTCGGTCTTCGGCGCCTCCACCGGCGGGAACAGGCCGAAATTGACGTTCATCGGCTGGAAGGAGCGCTTGCCCGGCTCATCGTCGGACACGATGTGCCCGCCGGTGATGTGGTTGAGCAGGGCGCCGAAGGCCGTGGTCAGCGGCGGCAGGGACGGTGAGTGGCCGAGACGCTCGGCTGCGGCGAAGCGGCCGGCAAGCAGACCGATCGCGGCACTTTCGACATAGCCTTCGCAGCCGGTGATCTGGCCGGCGAAACGCAGGCCGGGCCGCGACTTCAGTTGCAGCGAAGCGTCCAGCAAGGTCGGCGAGTTGATGTAGGTGTTGCGGTGCAGGCCGCCGAGGCGGGCGAAATCGGCGTTTTCGAGACCCGGTATGGTGCGGAACACGCGCACCTGCTCGGCATGCTTCAACTTGGTCTGGAAACCGACCATGTTGTAGAGCGTGCCCAGCGCATTGTCCTGCCGCAGCTGCACCACGGCATAGGCCTTTACGGTCGGATTGTGCGCGTTGGTCAGCCCCATCGGTTTCATCGGCCCGTAGCGCAGCGTCTCGACGCCGCGCTCGGCCATGATCTCGATCGGCAGGCAGCCGTCGAAATAGGGCGTGCCTTCCCATTGCTTGAATTCGGTTTTCTGGCCGTCGACCAGCGCTTGCACGAAGGCAAGGTACTGGTCCTTGTCCATAGGACAATTGATGTAGTCCTTGCCGGTGCCGCCTGGCCCGACCTTGTCGTAGCGCGACTGGAACCAGCAGGTATCCATGTCGATCGTGTCGAAATGGACGATTGGCGCGATGGCGTCGAAGAAGGCGAGCGCATCGGCGCCGGTCGCTTCCGCGATCGACTGGGCAAGCCCGGGGGCGGTCAATGGGCCCGTGGCGACGATCGCCTGGTCCCAATCCGCCGGCGGCAGACCAGGCACTTCCTCGCGCTGGATGGTGATCAGCGGGTGTGCTTCGAGCTTTTTCGTCACTGCGTCGGCGAACCCGTCGCGATCGACGGCCAGCGCGCCGCCGGCCGGAACCTGGTTGGCGTCGCCGGCGCTCATGATCAACGAGCCGGCCAGCCGCATTTCGGCATGCAACAGGCCGACTGCGTTGTTGTCGGCATCGTCGGAGCGGAAGGAATTGGAACAGACGAGCTCGGCCAGGCTGTCGGTCTTGTGTGCATCGGTGCCGCGAACGGGCCGCATTTCATGCAGGATGACCGGAACGCCGGCCTGCGCTGCCTGCCAGGCGGCTTCGGAACCGGCGAGGCCGCCGCCGATGATATGGATGGGGTTTTTGCT
>NZ_RZTF01000218.1:8535-10917 GCF_004023175.1 Mesorhizobium sp. M7A.F.Ca.MR.362.00.0.0 | reverse complement strand
ACCTACGTGGGTACTCAGCTTGCCGTGCTTTCCAACGCAAGCTGGCACCGACAAGCCAGCAACAAGGTACGCCATGCTCGCCCTGGTCATCTCTCCCGAAAGCGCGACCGGGTTGAGGCTCGCCGACGTCGCCGAGCCTCAACCGGCCTCGAATGAAGCGCTTGTTTCGGTCCACGCGACTTCGTTGAATCGCGGCGAACTGCGCCTGCTTGCCATACGCCCCAAGGGCTGGATACCCGGCCAGGACATTGCGGGGATTGTCGAACGAAGAGCAGCCGATGGTTCCGGGCCAACCGTCGGCGCCCGGGTTGTCGCGTTGGTCGACGAGGCTGGTTGGACCGAACGCATCGCAGTCCCAACCGACCGTCTCGCCGTCCTGCCGGATGACGTCAGCTTCGTTTCCGCAGCCACGCTTCCTGTCGCCGGTACGACGGCGCTGAGGACTCTACGCCATGGCGGGGACCTCGCCGGCCAGCAGGTCTTGATCACCGGCGCAAGCGGTGCGGTCGGTCGTTTCCAGATCCAGCTCGCCCGCCATCAGGGCGGATTCGTGACCGCTGTCGCCGCCGCCCGGCACGCTGAGGATCTCCGCGGCCTCGGAGCCAGGCAGGTTGTCGAAGCGATAGACCTGGCCGAGGGGCCGTTCTCGCTGATTACCGAGTCGGTTGGCGGCCAAAGCCTCGCATGCGCGATCGAACGCGTCGCCCCTGGCGGGACCATCGTCATGTTCGGTTCGAGCAGCGGCGAACTAACGCCCGTCGGATTCCGCCAGTTCGTTCCGGATCATGAAGGAGCGAGGCTTCAGACCTTCGCCTACTACACGTCCGGTCCAGGCATTGGCGAGGACATCGCCTCGCTGCTCGCTCTGGTCGCAGCCGGCCGGCTCGAAACACGCGTGGCCTTGACCGTGCCATGGACAGACATCGCCCAAGCGCTGGACGCACTGCGACAGCGCAGCTTCAGCGGCAAGGCCGTTCTCACCATAACAGGATGAGCATCCTGTTTTGTCACACGTGCTGGCCGCCATTGATGTGAATTTCCGAGCCCGTCACATAGGACGCCTGCTGCGAACACAGGAAGAAGATGATGTCGGCGACTTCGGCCGTGGTGCCAAGGCGCCTGAGAGGGATGGTCTCGACGATCTTGTCAGTGCCCGGCGACAGGATCGCGGTGTCGATCTCGCCGGGCGCAATGGCATTGACGCGGATGCCGTGCGGGCCGAAATCATGTGCCATCTCGCGCGTCAGCGAGCCGAGTGCCGCCTTCGATGTGGCGTAGGCCGTGCCGGCGAAGGGATGCACGCGGGTTCCGGCGATCGAGGTTACGTTGACGATCGAGCCCTTGGCCGCCGCCAGCTCCTTGAACAGGCCGCGCGCCAGCATGATCGGCGCGAAGAAATTGACCTGGAACACGTCGCGCCAGACATGCATCGGCGTGTCGATCGAATCCATGCGGCTGTTGCCGTCCTTGAGCTTCGGCGAAATGCCGGCATTGTTGACCAGCGCATGCAACTGGCCGCCATGCGCTTCCAGCCGGTGGCGGATTTCGGAGACGGCGATGCCGACATCCTCCTGATCGGCGAGATCGACCTTGATGTGGTCTTCCGGCCCGGCCGGCCACGGGCAATCCTCGGCGAAAGCCTGCCTGGAGCAGGTGATGACGCGCCAGCCCTCGCGCGAAAAACGCTTGACGGTGGCGTGGCCAATGCCGCGGCTGGCGCCGGTCAGCACGATGGTCTTTCGGGTGTCGAGCTCAGTCATTTCAAGGTCTCCGGCCGGCAGATGTAGCCGAACGCCGCCGAGGTGGCGAGAGGCCGAAATGTCACCATTCACCTCAGAGGAGGAACCGGGAAGCCGGCTCGCCGTTGGTTCGGGAGTTGCAGGACAGGGCGCGGGGTCTCAGATCAAATCAATCGGGACAGAGCCATGACGCAGACAGCACCCCTCGACATAGCCACCGCCTTCACCAAGGCGTGGACAAGCCACGACCTCGAGAAAGCAGCATCCTTGGTCGCCGACGACGTCGTCTTTGATGGGCCGATGCAGCAATCGACCGGCAAGAAACCCTATCTCGAGGGCCTGACCAAACTGTCACAGGATGTGACCGGTGTGCGCATCATCGCGGCCTTCGGAGACGATCATCAGGCGCTGCTGATGTATGACTTGATGACAAAGTCGTCCGGCGCGCTTTCCTGCGCCAAGCACCTCACCATCAGCGATGGCAAGATTCACAGCGACAAACTGACCTTTGACAGCAAGAAGTTGGGCAGCGCCAAGCCACGGAATTAGCGGATCGGATCAGCCGCCAAGGAGGTCAAGGATCGAGGTCTGCCGCTTTTTGCGCGGACCGCCGACGTCGCCTGGCGGCACCGGATGTTTGATC
>NZ_RZTF01000218.1:5449-8525 GCF_004023175.1 Mesorhizobium sp. M7A.F.Ca.MR.362.00.0.0 | reverse complement strand
GGGGCCGTCGGCATCGACGGTTTGGGCGGGACGGGCCGCGCGGACGGGCGCTTGGGCAACCGGCGCTGCTGGCCGCGCCGGTGCCTGCTGACCGACCGACGTCGACGGAACCGGCGCCGTGTTGTTCGCCGCGGGTATCTCGTCGGGGACGATTGTGTCGGCCGGCGTCGATTTCCAGGTGCCGGGCAGCGGCCGCACCGGCACACCTTCGTGGGCCGCAACCATGAACTCGTGCCAGGCCTGCGCCGGCAGTGCGCCGCCGGTGACCTTCTTCATCGCGCTGCCATCATCATTGCCGAACCACACACCAGTGGTGAGGTTGGCGGTGTAGCCGACGAACCAGGCGTCGCGCGAATTTTGACTGGTGCCGGTCTTGCCGGCCGATGGCCAGGCGAAAGCCGCTTTCCGGGCAGTGCCGATCTCAACCGTGCCCGTCATCATCGAGTTCATCATGCCGACGATCTCAGGCTTGACGACGCGCGGCGCGCTGCCGCCGCCGCTGTCGTAAAGCACTTTGCCCTCGGTGGTCGTCACGCGCCGGATGAAATGGATGTCCGGCTTGTAGCCGCCATTGGCAAAGGGGACATAGGCCGAGGTCAGCTCCAGCGGCGTCACTTCCGAAGTGCCGAGCGCGATCGAGGTGTTGGCTATCAGGTCGGACTGGATGCCCATGCGGTGCGCCGCCTCGACAACCGCGTTCGGCCCGACCTCCATGGTCAGTTGCGCCGCCACCGAGTTCAGCGACTTGGCCAGCGCGGTGGCCAGCGTCACCTTGCCGAAATACTTGCCGCCGTAATTGTCGGGTGTCCAATTGCCGATCTTGATCGGCGCATCGTTGCGGATGCTGTCGGGCGTGCGACCGGCTTCGAGCGCGGCCATATAGACGAACGGCTTGAACGCCGAGCCCGGCTGGCGACGTGCCTCCGAAGCACGGTCGAACTGGCTCGTCGAATAGTCGTAGCCGCCGACCATGGCACGTACCGCACCGGAATCGTCGATCGACACCAGCGCGCCCTGTGTGACGTTGAGCTTCTTGCCGCTCTCGTCGATCAGTCTGCGGATCGACTGTTCGGCGAGCTTTTGCAGGTTGAGGTCGACGGTGCTGTCGATGACGATGTCGCCGCGCACATCGCCGATCAGGTCGGGCAATTCCTCCATGATGGTGTCGGCGACATAATTCTCCGAGCCGGTCCAGTAGGACGGCGCGCGCGTTGCCGGCGCGCTCATCGCCGAGGTCATTTCCTTGGCGCTGATCTTTCCCTCGTCACGCATGGCGGCAAGCACCAGTTGCGAGCGTTCCTCGGCCGCCTTCGGATCGCGTGCCGGGGACAGCCGCGACGGCGCCTTCAACAGGCCGGCAAGCAATGCGGCTTCCGACAGGGTGACGTCGCGCGCGCTCTTGCCGAAATAGCGGCGCGAGGCGGCCTCGACGCCATAGGCGCCGGAACCGAAATACACCCGATTCAGGTACATTTCGAGGATCTGGTCCTTGGTGTGCTTGTGCTCCAGCCACAGCGCCAGCAGCACTTCCTGCACCTTGCGTTCCAGCGTGCGGTCGGGTGTCAGGAACAGGTTCTTCGCCAATTGCTGGGTCAGCGTCGAACCGCCCTGCGAGAAACGCCCGCCCAGCACATTGGTGACCATGGCGCGCGACAGACCGATCGGGTCGATGCCGAAATGCGAGTAGAAGCGCCGGTCCTCGATGGCGATGACGGCTTCCGGGATATAGGGCGACATTTCATGCAGGCCGACGGCCTCGCCGCCGCTCATGCCGCGATTGGCGAGCAATTGGCCGTCGGCAGAGACGATCTTGATGTTGGGGGCGCGGTCGGGAATCGACCAGGTCGTCGCCGCCGGCATCTTGGCGCCATAGTAGACGACGATGCCGGCCACCGCGATGCCGCCCCAGATGGCGAACACGAAGCACCAGTAGAACAGCCGGCCGAGCACACCGAACAGGCCGCGCCGGCTTCTGCCGCGCTTGGCCCGCGACGATTTCCCTTTGGCCGGCTTGCGTTTTGCGGAGGCTTTGCGATTGCTCGGCACGACGCGATCCTCCTCGTTCACCGAAAGACCCGCCGAGGACCGCGCCTGCGGCGGCCCCTCGAAACTGGGTTCGATGCGACTGTCTCTGCGGTTCGCCATGCGCTGTGCTTGATATCCCCGATGCCTATGGCGTTCGGGTTGAAGAGTAGATGCGGCGGTTTAAAGGCGGGTTAAGTCGTGTTCGAATGCCGGCCCTGGCGTTGGTCAACGATGTTGATGCGAAAAAGCCGCTACGCCTTGATATCTCGCTAGAGACCCGCCGCCTTCGCCAGATAGGGCGCCAGCGCCAGCGCATAGGTGGCCGTCATATGGTGATGGTCGCGCCAGACGATGATGTTGCCGACCACGGCCGAACAGCTGTCCTTGCCACATAAGGCATCGTTCATGTCAACGACACGGACCCCCGGCAATGTCCCCGCGGCGAGGGCGAAGACATCACTCGTCTCCACCTCCTGTCGCGCGTTGACGCATTTGTCGGGATCGGCGGCCAGGCAATCACCGGGATCGAACTTGACGAAAGGCGTGTTCCGAATGGCGATAATGCGCACGCCGGCACTGTTCAAGTCGCTCCAGATGCTGCGCAAACCGTCGATCATTGCCGGCTCCGGTGTGTCGGAATAGCGAGACTGGCTGGTGAACATCAGGTCTGGCCGCAATTTCCTGATCTCGGCGAGAACGTTGTCGCGCCATGTTGCGCAGGCCTCATACGGCTTACCGTCATCCGTCACAGCGGCAAGGGTGAAAGGGCATGCAGCCTTGGTGAAGGTGACCAATTTCCACTTGCGGTCCCTGGCAATCTTGTCGATGGCCGGGATCCATTGTGCTGCGTGTGAATCGCCTGCGACGACAATGGTTCTGGTTCCCTGGGGATCGCCGAGCTGGCAGCCCACAGCTTGCGTGCTGTCCTGCTCCTGATGGCATTTCAGTCGATAGACGATCGGTACGTCACGCCTGAGTTTGCCGAGGGATGGCAGCAGTTGCACGTCGCGCGGAACCGAAGCGTTGGCAAGAAGCGCTGCCGGCCCTGGAT
>NZ_RZTF01000218.1:3967-5439 GCF_004023175.1 Mesorhizobium sp. M7A.F.Ca.MR.362.00.0.0 | reverse complement strand
CCGATCAGGCTGATATCGACGTCTTTCCTGTCGAGCGCATAGCCGAGCCCACCCGACACCATCACGCAGACGGCAACGGCGGCAGTGGCATAGGCCAGAGGTTTCCGTTCCGTATCCGACCGCGGCTGCCGGTAGCGCTGTTCGACATATCGGTAGGACAGATCCGAGATTGCCAGCGTCAGGGCGATCAGCACGACACCTGCAAGGAGCCCGGCGGCGGGGCGATGCGCCGAATAGAAAACAACCAGCGGCCAATGCCAGAGGTAGATCGAATACGACCGGTCGCCGACATAGCAAAGGATGCTGGCATCAAGTCCGCGAAACCGGCCTAGTTTGATGCCGCCGGCGGCAATGATGAGCACCGTTCCCAAGGTCGGCAGCAACGCAAGAGCGCCAGGAAATGACGTCGAGGCGGAAAAGAAAAGCGCTGAAAACCCGATGGCGCCAATACCGGTCATCGCCATTGCGGCGCGCAATGGCAGCCCTGCCCTGAACCGATGGACCGTCAGCGCCAGCAGGCCACCGAGCGCCAGCTCCCACAGGCGGGTATGGGTTACGAAATAAGCGGCGGCCGGATCGCTCCGGGTGATGACAACCGAGGCGATCAGCGATCCGGCAAAAACCACGGTCAGCCCCACGAGGAATACGCCTTTCGCTGGCCGCCCGAGACGGCGCGCCAGCCAAAGGCCTGCCACCATCAGCAATGGCCAGACGATATAGAACTGCTCCTCGATCGATAGAGACCAGTAATGTTGCACCGGGCTCGCCGCCTCCTTGGCGCCGAGATAGTCGACCGCCTGCCAGGCAAGCCGCCAGTTCTGCACATAGAGCGCACTGGCGGCGACCTGGATCGCCGTCTCTTCCCAACGTGCCATGGACAGGAAGACCAGCGTTCCGGCGAGCGTGGCAAGAAGGGCCAGGATCGCAGTCGGCAGCAGTCGCCGCACTCGCCGCGAATAAAAGGCCATCAGCGAGATGCGGCCGTCGCGCAGCGCCATGCGGGCAAGCAGACCGGTGATGAGATAGCCCGAGATGACGAAGAACACATCGACCCCGACATACCCGCCAGGAAGAACCGCGGGCCAGATGTGGAAAACCGCCACCAGGGCAACGGCTATGCCACGCAGCCCCTGGATTTCAGGCCGCAATGCAACAGGCCCCTCAGCATTTTCTGTCAACACCACCCGCCTTAGGCCTGATTTCAGATGGGCTCGAACTTCACATCCGGCTGGTCGGGACCGCCGGCTTGCCGCAACAGCGCGAGAATGTGTTCGCTCCTGTCAACCTGCTGTCGCCTCCAGTTCGAGGCGTTAGTCACGTGCAGCCAGCCATCGACCACCATGAAAAAATCCTCGGATTGATCATGTCCCGCGCCGAAGCGAAGCGATTTGTTTTCGGCGAACCGAACCATCGCCGGGTCGATCGACCTGTAGAGCACCGGCCAGTTGCCGCCGCCGGAATCCATATGAAAC
>NZ_RZTF01000218.1:0-3957 GCF_004023175.1 Mesorhizobium sp. M7A.F.Ca.MR.362.00.0.0 | reverse complement strand
AACTTGTAGCTCGGGGCGAAATCCAGCCGCCGCCGCAACAGGCTTCCATCGAAAAAACAGAAGCCGGGCCACAGGAACCAGCCGCCTGGTGTCGGCGTATCGCGCCGCACGCTGCCGTAGAGGCTCTTGCCCTTCATCCGGTCGCGGATCGAAAATGGTTCAGTTGGAAAGATGTCATGATCGATGAAGCCGAAAAGCTTCGGCCCGAACCCAGGCAAGAAATTCCGCACGATCCAGTTGAGCGCTTGACCGTGCGATCTGCTGACGACCAGCCTGTTCTTCGGCAATGCCACATAGGGGACATGCTGGCGACGGCAGAGATCGCGGATTGCTTGCCTCGCCTCGTCCTTGTTGCTGTTGTCGAAGACGATGTAGCTCTCGTGCTCGGCAAGGTATCGGCGCACCAGGTGGATCTGCCATTCGATCATTTCGGGCCGGTTGAAGGCCACGGTGGCGACTATGCCATCGCGAAATACCTGCTCTTGCCCCTGCAAATCGAAGACCGGCGCGGATGCTCTCAGGAAGCGAAACACCCGCCAATGATAGCGCAACAGCGCTTCGCGCCTTGGCGGCCTGTTCAGCCTCTCCCATTCCGCAACGGTAATTCTGGGCTGATCGACGTCTTCCGGAGCGTCAGAAGCCACCATGTCGTGCTCCTGCATGTGCCGTTCGACGGCTCAGTTCTGCTGGATCGAAATGCCCTTGTCGTCGATCTTGAGCTCGACGCCCTTGGGTTTGGTCTGCTCGCGATAGACGTAGATGCCGAGCGCAATGACCACCACGACGAGCGCGCCAATGACGAGATAGAGCGTATTCTGTTTCATGGCGCGCTCTTTGCGTTGTCGAGCCTCAGGCTCGTTTCAGGACCTTGACCAGCACCAGCAGGATGATGGCGCCGATGGTGGCATGGATGATCGCGGCGAGAGTGCCGCCGCCGATGGAAAATCCGATCCTCGGAAACAGCCAGCCGGCGATGAACGCGCCGACGATACCGACAATGATGTTGCCGATCAGACCGAAGCCGAAGCCGGAAACGATAAGACCGGCGAGCCAGCCGGCGATGGCACCGATGATGATGAAGACGAGCAGGCTTTCGACACCCATAGAGAGTTCCTCCGAGCAAGAGGGCGACGGCGGAACGGAAAGCTCCGAATCGGCCTCGATATCAACGGCTTCAGGCTATTCGAAAGCGGCCGGCCTCACCAGCGGCGCCATCACTAGAGCAATTCTAGGAAAAGTGTAAAGCGGTTTTCCGTCCAAAATTGCGTCAAAACAAAGAGTTAGAGCAGCTTGCCGTTTCCGTGAAACGGTGAACTGCTCTAGTCGTCATCGTCGCTTGCGGCAGGGCGCCAGCTGGTCGGCTCGACCTTCTTTTGTGTGTGACTGTCAATATAGACCCACCAGCCGTCATCGCGATATTGCGCGATGGATTCGTTGATCACGCCGTCGCTGTCCTTCCAGGTCACGGAGACCTTGGAGCCGTCTGTCGGCGCGGTCACAATCGGCTTTCTGTCCGCCATGTCATCATCCCCCAATTGCACCGACAAACTGAGCCGACAGAACGCCGCGGCCCGCATCCGGTTCCAGCCGGTACCGGCTGCGCGATGTGCTGGCCGGACGACCGTCAGCTGTGGGCAAAGATATCCTCTTCGTCCCAGCCCATCAGGTCAAGCTTGGCACGCGTCGGCAGGAAGCGGAAGCAGGCATCGGCCTCCTTGGTCCGCCCATCGCGCGCCAGGCGTCCGGCGAGCACATCGCGCAAACGGTGCAGATAGAGCACGTCGGAAGCGGCATATTCGAGCTGTTCGGGCGACAGCGTCTCGGCCGCCCAGTCCGACGATTGCTGCGCCTTGGACAGGCCAACGCCAAGAAGCTCGAAGCAGATGTCCTTCAGCCCGTGGCGGTCGGTGTAGGTGCGGGTCAGCCGCGAGGCGATTTTGGTGCAGAACACCGGCTCCGGCATCACGCCGAACGCATTGTAGAGCACGGCAAGATCGAAGCGTCCGTAGTGGAACAGCTTGGTTACGCCACGGTTCCGCAGCAGGCTGACGAGGTTCGGCGCCTTCTTCTGGCCAGGCGCGATCTGGATGACGTCGGCCGTGCCGTCGCCGGGCGAAATCTGCACCACGCACAGCCGGTCACGATGCGGATTGAGCCCGAGCGTCTCGGTGTCGATGGCCACTGCCCCGACATTGTAGTGCGAGAGGTCGGGCAGGTCGTTTTTATGGAAACGGATATCGGCCATTGTCTTCTCCGGTCGAGCCCTACAGTGTCCCCTGACCCGCAAGGGACGCTGCAGCGCTTTGTCTTGTGGCCCGTCCTCGCCGCGATCCGCTGAAAAATCAACAGGAAAACAGGAGTTTCCGCCGCTCAGCGCGTCAAGGCATCGAGAATCCGCGCCCAGGAGCGCTGGCCCTTGTGGAAGGAGCTGAGCTCGTATTTCTCGTTGGGCGAGTGGATGCGGTCGTCGTCGAGGCCGAACCCGACCAGCAGCGATTCCATACCGAGATAGGTCTGGAAATCGCCGACAACCGGAATGGAGCCGCCGCTGCCCGTCGTCACCGCCGGCTTCGGCCATTCGTCGGACAGCGCATTCTTGGCCTTGGCGAGGAAGGGCGAGTCGTAGGAAAGCTGGATTGCCGGCGAGCCGCCATGCGGATGGAATTCGACCGAACAGTCGGCCGGAATCCGCTCCTGGACGAATTTCTGGAACGCAGCGCGAATTTTCTTGGGATCCTGCTTGTGGACAAGGCGAAACGACACCTTCGCCGAGGCTTCCGCCGCGATCACCGTCTTGAAGCCCTTGCCGGTATAGCCGCCGATGATGCCGTTGAACTCGGCTGTCGGCCGCGCCCAGGTCAACTCCAGCACCGAGCGGCCCTTTTCGCCCGACGGGATCGACAGGCCGACCGGTCCCAGGAACGTCTCGGCCGTCTCGCCGAGCGTCTCCCATGATTTCAGGATCTGCGACGGTGTTTCCTCGACGCCGTCATAGAAGCCGGGGATGGTGATATGGCCGTCCTTGTCGTGGATATCGGCCAACACCTTGGCCAGGATGCCGATCGGATTGGCGGCGGCACCGCCATAGAGGCCGGAATGCAGGTCGCGATCGGCCGCCTTCACCGTGATCTCCTCGCCGACCAGCCCGCGCAATCCCACGCAGATCGACGGCGTGTCGCGGTCCCACATGCCGGTATCGCAAACCAGCGCGAAATCGGCCTTGAGTTCGTCGGCATTGGCTTCGAGGAACGGCTTCAACGACGGTGAGCCGGATTCTTCCTCGCCCTCGAACAGGATGGTGATGCGGCAAGGCAGATTGCCGTGCACCTGTTTCCAGGCGCGGCAAGCCTCGACGAAGGTCATCAACTGGCCCTTGTCGTCGGCCGACCCGCGTCCGGTGATCACCTTGTGATCCGGCCCGACCTCCTTGACAGCAGGCGCGAACGGATCGCTTTCCCACAATTCGATCGGATCGACCGGCTGAACGTCATAGTGGCCGTAGAACAGCACATGCGGCGAGCCGGCCGGGCCGTCATGATGCGCAACCACCATCGGGTGGCCTGATGTGTCGCGAACGCTGGCGTCGAAGCCGATCAGCTTGAGTTCGGCCACCAGCCATTCCGCCGCCTTGCGGCAATCGGCGGCAAAGGCCGGATCGGTGGAGATCGACTTGATCCTGAGCAAGCCGAACAGGCGCTCGAGGCTCTGGTCGAGATTGTTGTCGAGACGGTCGAGGACGGGGGAAATTGCGGACATATGTGAAGCCTTTCGATTCAGAACCCGAACCGTAAAGGCAGGACAGGAAAACGAAAAGCCCGCGATCATTGGACCACGGGCTGCAAACGTCTGTCTGGGATAAAAAAAGACCGCCGTGGTGGAGGGGGAACCACGGCGGCCTTCTACTCGAAACGATGCGGCAGCCCGGAGAGGGGGGATAGGCTGCCGCAGGTGTCCGGG
>NZ_RZTF01000217.1:6571-10948 GCF_004023175.1 Mesorhizobium sp. M7A.F.Ca.MR.362.00.0.0 | reverse complement strand
CGCCATGCCGTGCTCACGAATGCCGTAGTGAATATAGCGGCCGGCATAGGCACCCGGTGCAATGCGGTTCATGCCCTTGGTGATCGTCAGATTCGAATGCGTCAGATCGGCCGAGCCGCCGACGGTCAACTCCGTTGCGCCGTTGATGGCCTCCAGCGCCATTTCGGAGGCTTTTCGCGTCGCCACCTTGGTTGCCTTCTCGACATGTTCGCGACGAAAGGCGTCGAGCGCTTCGAAGACCGTATCAGGCAGTTCGGCGGCGACGGCGCTTTCAAAAACCTCGCGCCGCGGCGAGGCGGCAAGCCGCTGCTCCCAGGCGCGCCGCATTGCTTCGCCGCGACCGGCAATCTCGCGCCAGGCGAAAAGGATATCATCCGGCACATCGAACGGCGCGTGCGCCCAGCCTATGTTTTCGCGTGTCGCGGCGATCTCTGCTTCACCCAGCGGTGCGCCGTGTGTCTTCTCCGAACCGCCGAGATTGGGGGCACCCATGCCGATCACTGTGCGGCAGGCAATCAGCGATGGCCGATCCGACCGCCGCGCCGCCTCGATTGCCGCGGCGACTGCCTCCGTGTCGTGCCCGGCGACACTTTGGACATCCCAGCCGGCGGCCTTGAAGCGCGCCGGCTGGTCCATCGACGTGGAGAGGGAGGTCGGCCCGTCAATGGAAATCGCATTGTCGTCCCAGAAGACGATCAGGCGGGAAAGCTTCAGGTGACCAGCGAGGTCTATCGCCTCGTGACTGATTCCCTCCTGAAGGCAGCCGTCGCCCGCAATGACATAGGTATGATGATCGACCAGATCGGCACCGTGGCGGGCGGCAAGCATACGTTCCGCCAGCGCCATGCCGACCGCCGTGGAAATGCCCTGTCCGAGCGGTCCGGTGGTGGTCTCCACGCCAAGCGCATGGCCGTATTCCGGATGTCCGGCGGTGCGGCTGCCCAACTGCCGAAATCGCTGCAATTCCTCGATCTGCATGTCTTCATAGCCGAGCAGATGATGCAGCGCGTATTGCAGCATCGAGCCGTGGCCGGCTGAAAGCACGAAACGATCACGGTCGGGCCAGTCCGGCCTCGACGGATCGATATCGATGAAGCGGTTGAACAGCACCGTTGCGACGTCGGCCATGCCCATCGGCATGCCAGGGTGACCCGAATTCGCCTTTTGGACGCTGTCCATCGCCAGCGCTCGAATGGCGTTCGCCATGTCGCGCTCCGAGACGGGAGCGGTTGTGGTGACGGGCTTCAGTGCTGTTTGGCTGGTCATTGCATCCTCCTCACGACACACGGCTCTTGCGTTCAATCAATTGCAGGATGAGCGGCGTCAGGATCAGCTGCATGGCAAGATCGAGCTTGTTGCCTGGCACCACGATGGAATTTGGCCGCGACATGAACGAGTCGTGGATCATCGACAGCAGATACGGAAAATCGATGCCGCGCGGATTGGCGAAGCGGATAACCAGCATCGATTCGTCGGGCGTCGGGATCCAGCGCGCGATGAACGGGTTGGACGTGTCGACGATCGGCACGCGCTGGAAGTTGATGGCGGTCTGCGAGAATTGCGGGACGATGTAGCGGACATAGTCGGGCATCCGGCGCAGGATCACGTCCATCACCGCCTCGGTGGAATAGCCGCGTGTCGAACGGTCGCGATGGATCTTCTGGATCCATTCGAGATTGATGACCGGCACGACCCCGATCTTGAGATCCGCATGCTTGGCTAGATTAATCGTGTCGGTGACGACACAGCCGTGCAGCCCCTCGTAGAAGAGCAGGTCGCTGGGAGCGAACTCGCGCCATTCGGTGAAGGTTCCCGGTGGCGTGCCGTGCTGCTTTTCCTCTTCCTCATCATGAATGTAGGTGCGGGTCTTGCCGGTTCCGCGGCGGCCATATTCCGCGAACACCTCTTCGAGAATTCCGAGTTCGTTGGCCGCTGCATTGAAATGGGTGAAGTTCGGGTTGCCGGCCTTTTCCTCCTCGGCCACCTTTGCCTTCATCGCCGCGCGATCGTAGCGGTGGAAGGCGTCGCCTTCGATGAAAGCGGCCTCGATGTTCTCGCGCCGGAAAATCAGATCGAAGATGCGCTTGACCGAGGTCGTGCCGGCGCCCGACGACCCGGTGATGGTGATGATGGGGTGCTTGGCTGACATGGTGCTGCTCAGGCTCTGAACAGGCCGCGGCGGCTGAACAGCGGCGCACGCTCACCGATGTTGCTCGGCTCTGTGTGGTAGCGGGTGATGCGCGCGACTTCCCGCGCCGACCCGAAGATCATCGGCACGCGCTGATGCAGGCTCTCGGGTTCGATTTCCAGGATGCGGTTGATCGCATCGGTGGCGGCACCACCAGCCTGTTCTATGAGATAGGCGATCGGGTTGGCCTCGTAGACGAGGCGCAGCCGTCCCTGACCATAGCCCTTGCGCCGATCGCCGGGGTAGAGAAAAACGCCGCCGCGCATCAATATGCGGTAACAGTCGGCAACCAGAGAGGCGATCCAGCGCATGTTGAAATCCTTCTCGCGCGGTCCTTCGGTGCCCTCCAGGCAGTCGTCGACATAGAGCCGCACGGCCTCGTCCCAGTGCCGGTAGTTGGCGGCGTTGATGGCGAATTCCTGAGTGCGTTGCGGAATGATCCGGCTTTCATAGGCCTGGACGAAGGTGCCGAGCCTTGTCGAGAAGACGAAGACATGCGTGCCGCTGCCGAGCGACAGGACGAGTGCCAGCTGCGGCCCATAGATGAAGAAACCGGCGCCTAGCTGGTTCACGCCCGCCTGCAAGAAAGAGGCGGCCGGATCAGCGTCCGGCGCGCCAGTTGCGGTCAGGAGCGAGAAGATCGTTCCGATCGAGACGTTGGTGTCGATGTTGGAAGAGCCGTCGAGCGGGTCGATCGCGATGGCTAGTGGCGCTTGCCTGTCGAGCAGGACCGGCTGCTCCAGTTCCTCGGAGGCGTAAAGCGCGACAGGCGCCCGGCGCATGGCGTCGAGGAAGATGTCGTCGGAGAAGACGTCGAGATCCTTCTGGACGTCGCCGTCGGCATTGGCGCCACGGGTTTCGGCAAAGGCGGCGCCGAGCACCCCTTGGTTGATGGTGTTGCGGACCTTGATGGCGGCCTGTGTCAACTGACGGACGGTCGTCACAACTGCCGAGCGGAATTCGTCAGGCTGGCCGAGATAGGAGTTCAGAAAAGCGTCGAGCGTTGCCGCTGGCATCGTAACCTCCCGGTCCGGCCGCATCTCCTCGGAGCGGCTGGACTGGAGGAATGGAAACAAACGTCGCGAGATAAGTAAAATTCAATAACTTTACTTAGCCAGTAAAAATAATTTAGTATGCGGCATGAGGAACCTCACGCTCAAGCATTTCAAGACCGTCCAGGCAATCACCAGGTGCGGCAAAATTGTCAGCGCGGCCAAGATGTTAGGTCTGTCTCCTCCAGCGCTGACAATCCAGTTGCGGCAAGTGGAGGAAGAATTCCAGCTGGCTCTGTTCGACCGAACGTCGGACGGCATGCGTCCCACTGCCGCAGGTCGGGCTTTCGTCGAGACAGCGCAGGTTATCGAGGAGCATCTCGGTTTGCTCGAAGACAAGATGGATGCCATCAAGGGCGTACGCACCGGCAGCTTGAGGCTCGGCGTCGTTTCCACCGCCAAATATTTCGCGCCGCGGCTGATGGCCGCGTTCATGAAGGACCATCCCGACATCGACATGCGGCTTGCCATCGGCAACCGCGCCCAGACGATCGACAACCTCAGGAACCACGACATCGACATCGCGCTGATGGGGCGCCCGGCGAAAGAGGTTCCGGTGCGTGCTTCGGTCTTCGGCGATCACCCGCTGGTCATCATCGCGCCGCCCGACCATCCGTTGGTCGCGGCGCGAGATATCTCCAAGGAGCGGATCGCGGAGGAGCATTTCCTTATTCGCGAGCCCGGCTCCGGAACCCGCATCTCGCTGGAAATATTCCTGAGCGACGTGCCTGGCCGCATCGACGATCTCGGTGTCGAGATGGCGTCGAACGAAACGATCAAGCAGGCGGTGATGGCCGGCCTGGGCATCGCCTTCATCTCTGCCCACACCATCGCTGCGGAAACCGAAGCAGGCCGGCTTGTCATCCTCGACGTTGTCGGCATGCCGATCCGCCGGCAATGGTTCTCAGTGATGCGAACCGATCACGCAATCTCGCCGGCCATGGCCACGTTCAACGATTTCCTGATGCGCAAGGGCGCGATGTACCTGCCCCTTTTCGGAAAGCTGTATCCAGACAAGGCGGGATGACATTGCACGAACGCGACGGAAAGTCCGGTGGAGAACGCCCGCGATCGTTGGTGTTATATAAGCGATGTGTTATGTTGCAGTGCGAAAGAGCGGGGGGCACGTCCTTTCAC
>NZ_RZTF01000217.1:1730-6561 GCF_004023175.1 Mesorhizobium sp. M7A.F.Ca.MR.362.00.0.0 | reverse complement strand
CCCGTCAGCGATCTGTATGTGCAACCCCTGCAGACTGTTCGGAAATCTCCCGGGTAGGGTTCGGGAATTCGATGGGGAAAAGGGGTAATGCTTTACACACTCGTTATGATGGTCTGCCTGACGGATATACCGCGGACCTGCGAACAACGCGAACAAATGGTGGACGGTCTGGCGATGAATCCCGGGACTGCCTTCATGCAGGCGCAGCCGCTGGTGGCTCGGTGGATCGAAACACATCCCGGTTATTTCGTGCAGCGTTGGCGTGTGCTGCCTGGCAGGGAGTCATGAGACAGGCAGCCAAGCTCTATTTGTTCACGACGAGCGTTTCCGAGACGGTCTTCGACAACTGGTAAAGCCGCTGCTCGATTATCGTGGGCACATCGCAGACATAAGTCAGCGACTGGACCCGTTCGGTGAAAATTCGCGTCGCGAAATTCAGCTGGTCGGTTCGCCGTTCGACTTCGTCCGGATCCGCATCGGCCTTGGCGCGCAGCGCGTCGACTTCGGATGCTTCCTTGCGCAACTGTGCCGCCATTTCGAGCTGTTTGTGCGCATAGCGGGAGATGCCGGAGATCACGTGCGAGCGCTCGGCGTCCATATGGTCGAACATTCCTTGCACCAGCATCGTCATTTTTGGTGCGACCTGCTCGGGCGGCAGGGAAGTCGCGAAATCCTTGATCTCTTTTTGGGCTTCGGCAATCGGCGTCCGCCGGGCCGCCACCGCCTCGACAAGCGCCGACACACGGGCATCCTTCGCCCAATCTTTCGCGGTCGCAGGAAGCTCCGGCCCATTCCAGATCTGGCCAAGCGAGAGCCGTGGCACCTTACGCTGTATGCAGGGCCAGTCGGGATCGGTGTTTGCCGCGCCGGTGCCTCCCATCGAGCCAAGCGTGGCGACCACAACGAGAGTGTGAACAAGTCTCATTCGCGCCATCAGGCGTTTCCTCCCATGTCCTGCTTGCGGATCACCAAACCGCGCGAAGGGTCGTATGCGATGATGGCGCCGCCCAGAAACAGCAGCGTGCAGCCGGCCACGACGCCCAGCGACAGCCACTCGATCTGCCCGTAGAAAGCAAAGCGGATCAGTTCGACGGCATAGGTGAACGGGTTGCAGAGGCAGATTTTGTAGAGCAGCGGGCTCGCCTCCTGGATGCGCCACAAGGGATACAGCGCCGGAGACGCGAAATAGCCGGGAAAGATGACGAAGTTCATGATGCCGGCGAAGTTTTCGAGCTGCTTGATCAGCGAAGACAAGAGCATGCCGAGAGCGCAAAGCATCATGCCCGACAGGAACAGCGCCGGCAGCACATAGAGGTAGCCGAGTGGCGGCGCTTTGACGCCCCACAACCAGGCAACGATCAGGAACGCGTAGACCTGCACGATCGATACGGCCACGCCGGCGAGCATCTTCGACACCAGCAGGAACCAGCGCGGAAACGGGCTGACCAGCAGGATGCGCATATTGCCCATCTCGCGGTCGTAGACCATCGACAGCGAAGACTGCATGCCGGAAAACAGCAGGATCATGCCGCAAAGGCCCGGCGTGATATAGACCTCGTAGAGCACATAGGTCTTGTAGGGTGGGATGATCGACACGCCGAGCACCTGGCGAAAGCCGGCGGCGAAGATGAACAGCCAGACGAGCGGCCGGACCAGCGAGGAAATGAAGCGTTCGCGCTGGTGCAGGAAGCGCAGGCACTCGCGCAGGACGACGCCTTTCAGGCAAATGAGATAGTGGCGCAGGCCGAATGGCTCAGACCGCACTGGCATGATGCCGGCGAGCTTTCCAGGCATCGCAGGAGCGCTCATGGCGACGTCTCCGCCATGCCCGCCGCATCGACGCGGCTGAGCTTCGAAAAGGTTTCGCGCATCGAACTTCCACCGTTCGCACGGATCACATCCGACACCTTGCCGCTCGCGACCAGATCACCCCGCCGCAGTATGACGACATGGTCGGCGTCTTCGACTTCGTCGATCAGATGCGTGGCCCAGAGCACGCCGATGCCCTCGGCTTGGACGAGCTTGCGGATGGTGGCGAGGATGCCCGCGCGAGACTCAATGTCGAGGCCTACGGTCGCCTCGTCAAGCAGGAGCAGGGAAGGGCGGTGCAACAGCGCCCGGGCGATTTCGATGCGCCGCATCTGACCGCCGGAGAGGCTGCGTGCCTTGTCATGCTGGCGGCCCTGCATGTCGACCGTTTCAAGCAGCGCGGCAATGCGCTGGCGAGCGTCGCGTCCGCCAATGCCATGCAGCGAGGCGTGGTATGAGAGATTCTGGTAGACGCTGAGGTCGAGGTCGAGCGTGCGTGCCTGGAACACGATGCCGACGCGTCTGAGTGCTTCGCCGGATGCGCGGCGAATGTCATGGCCGAAGATGCGGATCGATCCGTGACGCGTGTCGTAGAGGTGGCTTATCAGTGAGAACAGCGTTGTCTTGCCGGCCCCGTTGAGGCCGAGCAGAACGGTGAAAGTCGCCGGCGCGATCGAGAAGGAGACGTCGTTGAGCGCCCGCTTCTGGCCATAGGAATGGCTGACGGCACCGACATCGAGCGCCGCCACCTCTTCTCCCGGACCGCTTGTCCTCATATGCTGCATGCCGGGCCGCTCCTTCAGGACGCGTTGGCTATCTGGCGCCTTGATCGCCTTTTGTCTCACTTGATCGTAATCTTGCCCTTCAGTCCCTTGTCGGCAAGGTCGGGAACCGACCAGGTATATTCGCCCGGGCGAACGGTATGGAACTGCACCTGGATCGTTCCCGCGTCGTCGAATTCCAGCCAGGCTGGTCCGCCGTCCATATGCACTTCCAAATCGTTGATGACGATCTGGTCCATCCAGACATTGCGGAAGAGGTCGGTGACGAACTTGTATTCGAAACCGCCCTTGGAGGTGATCTTCCAGCGATAGCCCTGGCCGGCGATCAGCTCGAAATCCTTCTGATTGACGGCGTAAGTGGAATCGGCCGAACCAATAATCAGTTCCGGCAGGTTCTTGCTGGCACGCGACGGTTTTGGTGTTGCGTCGTCGGCGCTTGCTCCGGTCGGAGCAAGGACGAATCCGGCGAGCGCGGCGAAGAAAAACCTGCGGAAAAGTTTCATGTCTTGAGCCTCCCGATGATCAATGTCTGCTATTTGGGCGAAATGACCACACCCCAGGGCTGCTGGCCCACGGTGAGCGATTGGACCGGCTCGTCGGTGGCCGTGTCGATGAAGGTGATATCGTTGGAATTGCCATTCGTGGTGATCAGCGTTTTCTGGTCGGGCGTGAAGGCCAGATGCCAGACACGCTGGCCGACGAGGATGTATTTCTCCACCTCGTAGGTGTCGGTATTGATCACCGCGACATGGTTCGCCGGGCCGAGCGCGACATAGGCTTTCCTGCCATCGGCGGTGATGGCGATGCCTACCGGCTGGATGGTTTCGGCCCGCAGTCCCTGAATCGCGAACTGGATCTTCTTCACCACTTCGCGTTTGGCGTTGTCGATGACGCTGACAGTGCCACCGACCTCGGCGCTGACCCAGACCTGCGAGCCGTCGGGCTTGAAGTCGGCGAAGCGCGGGCGCGTGTCGACCAGCACGTTGTCGGTCACCTCATGCGTGCTGGTGTCGATGAAATGCGCCATGCTGGTGGTTTCCGAGGTGTTGACCATGGTCTTGCCATCGGGGCTGACACCCATGCCTTCCGGTTCCACGCCGACCGGAATCTCGGCCAGGACCTGCTTGCTTTCGACGTCGATGGCGGTGACGAGATTATCGTCCTCATTGGCGACATAAAGCGTCTTGCCGTCCGGCGAGAGCACGAACAATTCGGGATCGGGGCCGGATGGCAGCGTACCGACGATTTCAAGCGTCGCGGTATCGATGATCTGGACCGTATCGTCATCGCTGGCGCATAGGTAGACGAACTTGCCGTCATGCGAGATGGTGATGCCGCGAGGTCTCTGGCCGACTTCAACTGTCTTCACCACCTGCATCGTCGCCGTGTCGACGACGGTCATCGTGTTGTCCTTCTCGTTGGAAACGTAGGCCGTATAGGCCGATGCCGGACTGGCCGTCAGGCCGGCCGCGAGAATGGCGAATGCGCAAGCTCGTTTCTGCACGCAAATTCCTCCCGATTGACTCTACTTGAGAGCGCATTTCGTTTCCGGCTGATCGACACCGAGCGTGTCGAGTTCGGAGACTTGGTGAAGATAGCCCTCTTGTGGCGATGTCGAGACGACGGACTTGGTATCGCCAAGCAAGATCGGCTGGCGAAGCTGGAGGTTCCATTTGCGGAAGGTCAGCTTCTGCCCCTTGAAAGCAGCAACCGAAAAATCGTCCGAGCGCATGTAGTCGCTGATCTTTTTCGCATCGTCGCCCTTGGTGCGCGTGGTGGCCTCGCCGACGGCACGCACCGCCGTCCAGGCCGACATGTCCTTTGAAAGCATCCGCCGGCTCGCCGTCTTCAAGAAGCGGCTCTGCATCTGGATGCCGCCCCATTGTTCGCTGGCGGGATGCCATGACGATGCAACCAGACCGGCCGTGCCGGCGACCAGCCGCGGCGTCCAGGTGCGATAGGGCACGTAGGTCCCGAAAACCTCGCTTTCGTCCGCGACAAGCACCACGTCATGCTCCGGGAGATCTTGCGTGAACACGGAAATCTGCTGCTGTATCTGCGTGGCGCCGGTGTCGGTGCGCCTGGCTGTGCCGGTATCCTTGAATTCCTTCTCGGCGACGATCTGGCCGCCGAAGCGGGTTGCCGCGCGGCGCAACGCATCGGCGTAGAGACGATCCTGCTCATGCGATCCATACAGCAGCACCCAATTCGGCCACTTCTTCACCATGAGATACTGCGCC
>NZ_RZTF01000217.1:0-1720 GCF_004023175.1 Mesorhizobium sp. M7A.F.Ca.MR.362.00.0.0 | reverse complement strand
GGGCCAGCATGCTGCGCGTCGGCGCGACATGGAAAACGTTGACGCGGCAGTCCTCCTCGCGAAGGCTGTCGTCGGTGGCGCCGACGTTGAAGATCAGCACGCCTTTGTCGCGGGCGATGTCGGCGATCGACAGCAATTGTTTGGCTGAAAGATCGGCGACCACATAGCGGTCGCCCTTGGCGATCATGCCTTCGAATGCCTGAACCGCGTCGCCGTCGGGCTTGATCTCGGTCACGTCGAGGCTGAATTTCTGGTTGGTGAACTTTCCGGTCGTATTGTTGTCGCCGATCGCAACCTCGGCGCCGGCGACACCTTCGTCACGTGGCGGCAAGTCGAGCATGGAAAGCGTCAATTGCGGTGCGTAGGCCCGCAAATAGCCTATCTTGATTTCGGTTGTCTTTTTTTCCGGCTTCGCCACCGTTTCCTGGCCTGTCGCGTCGGAAACGTTGACGGTCAGGGAAAAAAAGCACAAAAAGGCAGCGAGAGTGCCTGGCACCGCGCTCGTCATCGATAGTAATTACCCATTCTTGCGCAAAGGTTCGACGGTTGCCGGACCCGCGCCAAGTCAAGGTGCCCATGATCAACTTAGCCGACCCGCAAAATTTATCAAACCCTATCGGAAGACTTTTCGCGCCTGCCAGAACGGTGCGGAAGGTCGCCAGCGTCGATTCGCATGGCAACACCGGCGAGACGTGGCGCAGGGGGATCGACTGCCTCTATAAAAACGTCTTGTCCTCCAAACTGGAGAAACTGTTCAAATGACCAGAATGCTGGCAAGCGTCACCGGCATCGAAGAGGCGGAGATCGCTCTTTCTGGAGGTGTCGACATCGTCGACCTGAAGGACCCGAAGGCGGGAGCTCTGGGCGCGGTGTCCACGGAAACCATGCGCCGAACGATTTCGTTCATCGCTGGTCGGGCTCCGGTCAGCGCGGTCTGCGGCGACCTGCCGATGGAACCCGAAACGATCCGCATCAAGGCCGAAGAGATCGCGGCGACCGGCGTCGACTATGTGAAGATCGGATTTTTTCCTTCGGCGAATATCTCTGCCTGCGCACAGGCGCTCGAACCGCTCGCCGCACGAACGAAGCTGATTGCCGTGCTGTTTGCCGATCTGGCGCCGGACTTCGAGCTTCTGCCGATATTCGCCAGGCATCGCTTCCATGGCGTGATGGTCGATACCGCGCAAAAGGGGAAGGGCCGGCTGCTCGATCATCTGCCGCCGGAGCGTATTCCGGGATTCGTCGACCGAACGAAATCGCTCGGTCTGATGGTCGGCCTGAGTGGATCGCTGGAAGCTCCGGATATTCCGCGCCTATTGCCTTTCGCTCCCGATTTTCTCGGCTTTCGGGGGGCGCTGTGTGGCCATTCCGGTCGCACGAGTTCGATCAGCGCCGAGGCGGTCTCGCAGATTCGAGAGTTGATCCCGGCGGAATCCGGGACCGGCGGTCAATCGAGTATCGACTATCGCCTGTTGGCGGCGAGAGGCTATTCGCCGGACACCGACCCGACATTGGGCACGGACAGGATTTTTGTGCGGGATTTTGTTCTGCCGGTCCAGATCGGTGCCTACAGCTTCGAGCATGGCCATACTCAAAAAGTGCGCTTTGATGTGGCCGCCGACGTGCTGCAAATCACCGACCATCCCGAGGACATGCGCCATGTGTTCTCTTATGACATCATCATGGACGGCATTCGCACCATCGTCGCGCGGGGACATAT
>NZ_RZTF01000216.1:9648-11025 GCF_004023175.1 Mesorhizobium sp. M7A.F.Ca.MR.362.00.0.0 | reverse complement strand
GAGGCTGCCCGCGAAGGTGGCTTGAGCTTCTAAGCATAGTCCCGAAAAGTTGCAGACTTTTCGGATAGGGATTATGCGAAGGAATTGATTTCGCCCCCGGTGACCGTTTCCCGATTTATTCGGGGCGAGGCACCGGATCTTATCAGCAACCGTGCTTCCGGAAAAAAACAAGGAACAGGATATGGCACAGGAACGTAGGGATGGCGGCCGCGGCCGCGATCGTGAAGAACGCGATGACGGCATGGCGGACAAGCTCGTCCACATCAACCGCGTCGCCAAGGTCGTCAAGGGCGGCCGTCGCTTCGGTTTTGCAGCACTCGTCGTCGTCGGCGACCAGAAGGGCCGCGTCGGCTTTGGTCACGGCAAGGCGCGCGAAGTGCCGGAAGCCATCCGCAAGGCAACTGAATCGGCCAAGCGCGACATGATCTTCGTGCCGCTGCGCTCGGGCCGTACGCTGCATCACGACGTCGAAGGACGCTGGGGTGCTGGACGCGTGCTGCTGCGCGCCGCCAAGCAAGGTACCGGCATCATCGCCGGTGGCCCGATGCGCGCTGTCTTCGAGACGCTCGGCATGCATGACGTGGTCGCCAAGTCGATGGGTTCGTCGAACCCCTACAACATGGTTCGCGCCACCTTCGACGCGCTGAAGAGCCAGATGCATCCCAAGGATGTGGCTGCTGCTCGCGGCATCAAGTATTCGACCCTTCAGGCCCGCCGCGGCACCGCCGTTGCGGCTGAAGAATAGTCGATCTGACCAGGGATTTTGACCATGGCCAAGAAAGCAACCAAGACCATCACCGTTGAGCAGATCGGTTCGCCGATCCGCCGTCCGAAGGAACAGCGCGCGACGCTGGTCGGCCTCGGCCTCAACAAGATGCACAAGCAGCGCACGCTGGAAGATACGCCCTCCGTGCGCGGCATGATCGCTGCCGTCCAGCATCTCGTCCGCGTCGTGGACGAGGGCTGAGCCAGAGCGCAGGAGAACTCAGATGAAACTCAACGATCTGCGTGACAAGGACGGCGCGACGCACTCCAAGAAGCGTCTCGGCCGTGGTATCGGCTCCGGCTCCGGCAAGACCGGCGGTCGCGGCGTCAAGGGCCAGAAGGCGCGCTCCGGCGTCGCCATCAACGGCTTCGAGGGTGGCCAGATGCCGCTCTACCGGCGCCTGCCGAAGCGTGGCTTCAACAACATCTTCGCCAAGAGCTTCACCGTCGTGTCGCTGGCCCGCATCCAGGTGGCCATCGATGCCAAGAAGCTCGATGCCAAGGCGACCGTGACGGCTGAATCGCTGGTTGCCGCTGGCGTCATCCGCCGCGTCAAGGACGGCGTGCGCATCCTCTCGGACGGCGAGATCAAGGCGAAGCTCGCCTTTGACG
>NZ_RZTF01000216.1:4239-9638 GCF_004023175.1 Mesorhizobium sp. M7A.F.Ca.MR.362.00.0.0 | reverse complement strand
CTTTGACGTCGCCGGCGCCTCCAAGGCCGCGATCGAAAAGATCGAAAAGGCCGGCGGTTCGGTCAAGCTGCCGCAGGAAAAGGCAGCTGCCGAGTAACGGCAATTTGAAGCGCGATCGGCAGGAGTGGGATCCGTTTTTGCTCACGATTGCGCTTTGATCTGCTCAACGAGGCGGCCGCGTCAACGCGGCCGCTTGCATGTTTAGAGCCCGGAGCTTATCTCGTGAGCTTCGGTGAAACGCGCCGCCTGACCTCAGGGCCATCAAGCGTTACCAAGCGGAGAATCAGGCATGGCTTCGGCTGCTGAACAATTAGCCTCGAATCTGAATTTCTCGGCCTTCGCCAAGGCGGAGGATTTGAAGAAGCGCATCTGGTTCACGATCGGCGCGCTGCTCGTCTATCGCCTCGGCACCTACATCCCGCTTCCCGGCATCAATCCCGACGCCTTCGCCCAGGCCTTCTCCTCGCAGAGCAAGGGCGTGCTTGGCATGTTCAACATGTTCGCCGGCGGCGCCGTGGAGCGCATGGCGATCTTCGCGCTCGGCATCATGCCTTACATCTCCGCCTCCATCATCATGCAGCTGATGACTTCGGTCATCCCGTCGCTGGAAGCGCTGAAGAAGGAAGGCGAGCAGGGCCGCAAGGTCATCAACCAGTACACGCGCTACGGTACCGTGCTGCTTGGGCTGGTTCAGGCCTATGGCATTTCTGTCGGTCTGGAAGGCGGCAACGGCATCGTCAGCGATCCCGGCATGTTCTTCCGCGTCTCGACCGTCCTCACGCTGCTCGGCGGCACCATGTTCCTGATGTGGCTCGGCGAGCAGATCACCGCCCGCGGCATCGGCAACGGCATTTCGCTGATCATCTTCTCCGGCATCGTCGCCGGCCTGCCGCACGCCATCTCCGGCACGCTGGAGCTTGGCCGCACCGGCGCGCTGTCGACCGGCCTGATCCTGGCGATCATCGTGCTCGCCGTCGTCGTCATTGCGCTCATCGTGTTCTTCGAGCGCGCCCAGCGCCGCTTGCTGATCCAGTATCCGAAGCGCCAGGTCGGCAACCGCATGTTCCAGGGCGATACATCGCACCTGCCGCTGAAGCTCAATACGGCGGGCGTCATTCCACCGATCTTCGCCTCGTCGCTGCTGTTGCTGCCGGCCACCGTCGCGGGCTTCTCGCAGACGACCAACATGCCGGCCTGGGCAAGCACGATCCTGGCCGCACTCGGCCACGGCCAGCCGCTCTATATGGCATTCTATGCGGCGATGATCGCGTTCTTCGCCTTCTTCTACACTGCGATTGTCTTCAACCCGAAGGAAACCGCCGACCAGCTCAAGAAGCATTCGGGCTTCATCCCGGGCTATCGTCCGGGCGAGCGCACCGCCGATTACATCGATTACGTTCTCACCCGCATCACCGTCGTCGGCGCCATCTATCTGGTGCTGGTGTGCCTGTTGCCGGAGTTCCTGATCTCGGCGACTGGCGTACCATTCTACCTTGGTGGCACATCGCTTCTGATCGTGGTCAGTGTCACGCTCGATACGGTTGCGCAGATTCAGGGCCACCTGATCGCGCACCAGTATGAAGGCCTGATCAAGAAGTCGAAGCTGCGCGGGGGGAAGAAAGCCAGATGAGGTTGATATTGCTTGGGCCGCCAGGAGCGGGCAAGGGGACGCAAGCACAAAGACTGGTAGAAAAACACGGCATACCCCAGCTCTCGACGGGCGATATGCTGCGTGCTGCCGTCCAGGCAGGCACCGAAGTCGGCAAGCGCGCCAAGGCGGTGATGGATGCCGGTGAACTGGTGTCCGATGCGATCGTCAACGCGATCGTCGCCGAGCGTATCGATCAGCCCGACTGCGCCAAGGGGTTCATCCTCGACGGCTATCCGCGGACCCTGGTGCAGGCGGATGCGGTCGAGCAGATGCTGTCGGATCGCTCCCAGGGCCTCGACGCCGTCATTGAGCTCGTGGTCGACGACAAGGCCCTGGTTGGCCGGATCGTCAAGCGCGCCGACGAGGCGCAGGCCGCCGGTCTTCCCGTTCGCAAGGACGACAACCCGACCGTGTTCGAAGAGCGCCTGAGGGAATACTACAAGAAGACGTCGCCGCTGATTGGCTACTACTATGCCAAGGGCAAGCTCCGCAGTGTCGACGGCATGGCCGATATCGACGCCGTGACGGAACAGATCGAAGCGGTGCTCAAGGACGCAGTGCGGGGAAATTAACGATTGCACTTGACGGAGGCGGTTCGCTGCGGTATGGCGGCCCGTCTTCCTATCAGGCATGAGCTTTGCTTGTCCGCAAGGGCAAGGCAGCCGCATTGAACTGGAAACTCCCGCATGGGCCGGCCTCCACCGGACGCGGGGCAACTTAAGACAGCGCCGTGCCCGCCTCGTTTTTGAGGATTGGCCGGCCCACATGGAGAAGGGAAGAACATGGCTCGTATAGCCGGCGTCAACATTCCGACCAACAAGCGCGTTGTCATTGCGCTTCAGTACATTCACGGCATTGGCAAGCGGTTCGCCCAGGAGATCGTCGACAAGGTCGGCATCCCGGCCGAGCGCCGCGTCAACCAGCTGACCGACGCGGAAGTGCTGCAGATCCGCGAAACCATCGACCGCGATTACCAGGTTGAAGGCGACCTGCGCCGCGAAGTCTCGATGAACATCAAGCGGCTCATGGACCTCGGCTGCTACCGCGGCCTGCGTCACCGCCGCTCGCTGCCGGTCCGCGGCCAGCGCACGCATACCAATGCGCGCACCCGCAAGGGCCCGGCCAAGTCGATCGCCGGCAAGAAGAAGTAAGTGAGCGAATAGCGAGTAGCCATTAGCGAGTAGGGATCCCTACTCGCTATTCCCTACTCACTACTCGCTTTCCAAGGTGGAGCCGCTGGCATTACGGCGGTGTAGAGATCAACTGAAAGGACTATCATGGCCAAGGAAGCCGCTCGTGTTCGCCGTCGCGAACGCAAGAACATCTCGTCGGGCGTTGCCCACGTCAATTCGACCTTCAACAACACGATGATCACCATCACCGACGCGCAGGGCAATTCGATTGCCTGGTCGTCGGCCGGTGCCCAGGGCTTTAAGGGTTCGCGCAAGTCGACCCCGTTCGCTGCCCAGATGGCTGCCGAGGATGTTGCCAAGAAGGCCCAGGAACACGGCATGCGCATGCTCGAAGTCGAGGTCTGCGGACCCGGCTCCGGTCGTGAATCGGCATTGCGCGCCCTGCAGGCGGCCGGCTTCACCATCACCTCGATCCGTGATGTGACGCCGATCCCGCACAATGGCTGCCGCCCGCGCAAGAAGCGTCGCGTCTAAGCATTTACCGAACGCCGCGCGAGCGCCCTTGGGCGCTCCTCCGCGGCATTCCAGGTCGCCCGCCACGATTGGATGGTGGCGGGTCAACGGAAGGAAAGCATCATGATCCAGAAAAATTGGCAGGAACTGATCAAGCCGAACAAGATCGAGTTCTCGTCGAAGAAGAAGACGCTGACCACGCTGGTCGCCGAGCCTCTCGAGCGTGGCTTTGGCCTGACGCTGGGCAACGCGCTGCGCCGCGTGCTTCTGTCTTCGCTGCGCGGTGCGGCTGTTACCGCCGTGCAGATCGACGGCGTTCTGCATGAATTCTCGTCCATCGCTGGCGTGCGCGAGGACGTGACCGACATCGTCTTGAATATCAAGGAAATCGCCATCCGCATGGAAGGCGATGGTCCCAAGCGCATGGTCGTTCGCAAGCAGGGACCGGGTGCTGTTCTTGCCGGCGACATCCAGACGGTTGGCGACGTCGAGATCCTCAACCCCGACCACGTCATCTGCACGCTGGACGAAGGCGCTGAAATCCGCATGGAATTCACCGTCGACACCGGCAAGGGTTACGTGCCGGCCGACCGCAACCGCGCCGAAGACGCGCCGATCGGCTTGATCCCGGTCGACAGCCTTTATTCGCCGGTCAAGAAGGTCTCCTACAAGGTCGAGAACACCCGCGAGGGCCAGGTTCTCGACTATGACAAGCTGACCATGACGATCGACACCGACGGTTCGATCACCGGCGAGGACGCGGTGGCTTTCGCCGCCCGCATCCTGCAGGACCAGCTCGGCCTGTTCGTCAACTTCGACGAGCCGCAGAAGGAAGTCGCCGCCGAGGCCGTCACCGAGCTCGCCTTCAACCCGGCGCTGCTCAAGAAGGTCGACGAACTCGAGCTTTCGGTGCGTTCGGCCAACTGCCTGAAGAACGACAACATCGTCTATATCGGCGACCTGATCCAGAAGACCGAAGCCGAGATGCTGCGCACCCCGAACTTCGGCCGCAAGTCGCTGAACGAGATCAAGGAAGTCCTGGCGGCGATGGGCCTGCACCTCGGCATGGAAGTGCCGGACTGGCCGCCGGAAAACATCGAAGATCTCGCTAAGCGTTACGAAGACCAATATTGAGCATGAATTCCAAGGATGGGCGGCGTGGGCCGCTCGATCCGACGGTCATGCGGAAAACCATCAGAGGCCGCGGCCTCTTGAACAACTGAAGAAGGAAAAGAGCCATGCGCCACGGTTTCAAAGGCCGTCGCTTCGCCCGAAGCATTAGCCATCGCAAGTCGATGTTCGCCAACCTCGCCGTGTCGCTGCTCGAGCACGAGCAGATCGTCACGACCTTGCCGAAGGCGAAGGACCTGCGTCCGATCGTCGAGAAGCTGGTGACGCTCGGCAAGCGCGGCGACCTGCATGCCCGCCGCCAGGTCATTGCCCAGATCGGCAATGAAGGCGTCGTCAAGCGTCTGTTCGACACCATCGCGCCGCGCTACGCCAACCGCAATGGCGGCTATCTGCGCATCATGAAGGCGGGCTTCCGTCACGGTGACAACGCCGCCATGGCCGTCATCGAGTTCGTCGATCGCGACGTTTCGGCCAAAGGCGCCGGCGACCGCGCTCGCATCGAAGCCGAAAGCGCTGACACGGACGCCGCAGCCGCATAAGGCTCGGTTTTCCCAAATGAGTTCAAAGGGGCCTGCGGGCCCCTTTTTGTTTTCTGAAAGCAGCAAACCGCGGCGGAATCCGATTTCCTGGCTTGCCCCTGGGGTTTTGGCCCAAAATAGTCGGATTTCAGCGGCTTAGCCTTTCATTTTGCACAATCGTCGGGACAATGCCCCCGAACTTGCCTTGGAGGATTCGCGAATGCGCGCCAGAAGACTGCCCTTTGTTCTGCTTTTCGCCATCATGGCGTTTGCGGCCGCACCGGTGGTCAGGCAGGCATTGGCCGAGGAGACGAAGACCGATCCCGGCCTGTCCGATGTGCTGACCGACCTGCTGCATGGCGTGGAAGGCGAAAACGCCACGGCTGGTCCCGACAAGCGCGTACCCTTCGGCCGCGAGGAGGTGCAATTGTCGTTTGCGCCGCTGGTCAAGCA
>NZ_RZTF01000216.1:0-4230 GCF_004023175.1 Mesorhizobium sp. M7A.F.Ca.MR.362.00.0.0 | reverse complement strand
ATTCTTCGGTCGCTCGCAGCCGCGTGCGCAGTCTTCGCTCGGCTCCGGCGTGCTGGTCGATCCGACCGGCGTCGTGGTCACCAATTACCACGTCATCAAGGATGCCGACCGGGTCAAGGTGGCGACCGCTGATGGGCGTGAGTTCGACAGCAAGGTGCTGCTCAAGGACGAGACACTCGACCTTGCCGTGCTCAAGATCACCTCGGACAAGCCGTTTCCGGTTATCGCCATCGGCGATTCCGACGCGCTCGAGGTCGGCGACCTGCTGCTGGCCATCGGCAACCCCTTCGGCGTCGGCCAAACCACCACCAGCGGCATCGTCTCGGCCCTGGCCCGCAGCCATATCGGCGTCTCCGATTCCAGCTTCTTCATCCAGACCGACGCCGCCATCAATCCGGGCAATTCCGGCGGTGCGCTGATCAACATGGGCGGCCAGCTGGTCGGCATCAACACCGCCATCTACAGCCGCAGTGGCGGTTCGATCGGCATCGGCTTCGCCATTCCCTCGAATATGGTCCGCGCTTTTGCCGACGCGGCCAAGGCCGGGCTCGACTTCTTCGAACGGCCCTATATCGGCGCCGAGTTCGAATCGGTGACGCCGCAGATCGCCGAATCGCTCGGCATGGAGAAGCCGACCGGTGCGCTGGTCTCGTCGGTCGAGGCGACCGGTCCGGCCGGCAAGGCAGGACTCAAGCCCGGCGACGTGGTGCTGCAACTCAATGGCAAGCCGGTCGAGAGCATCGAAGCGCTGGACTACCGGATGGCGACGCTGTCGATCGGCACCACCGCCAATTTCGCGGTTTTGACCAAGGGCCAGCAGGCGGCGATGGATATTGCGCTGGAGCGTGCTCCGGAAGGCATGAAAGCTGCCGAGGTGACGCTGCATGGCCGCAGCCCGTTTTCGGGCGCCAAGGTCGCGGAGCTGTCGCCCCGGCTCGCGCAGCGGCTTGGCCTGCGCACGGACATCAAGGGCGTCACCGTGGTCGACATCAACCGTGATTCTCCGGCCGCCGATTTCGGCTTCCAGCCGGGCGACATCGTGCGCGAGGTGAACGGCACCACCATCGATACCGCGGCGACCCTGGAGTTGGCGGCCAGGACGGATACGCGCTGGTGGCGCTTTACCGTCGAGCGTGGCGGGCAGATAATGCGTCAGGTGTTGCGTTATTAGGGCTGGGTTCCGTGCATTCGGGCTCATGCTCCAACGAAAAAGAAGTGCATGGCCGATCTGTTCAGCGTCGATGAACCGGAAAAGACCCCGCCTGGGCGGCCGCTGGCCGACAGGCTGCGGCCGAGAAACCTTGGCGAGGTCGTCGGCCAGGAGCATCTGACCGGCCCTGACGGCGCGCTGACCCGGTTGATCGGTTCCGGCTCGCTCGGCTCGATGATCTTCTGGGGGCCGCCCGGCACCGGCAAGACCACCGTGGCGCGCCTGCTTGCCGGCGAAACCAGCCTGGCCTTCGAGCAGATATCGGCTGTCTTTTCCGGCGTCGCCGACCTGAAAAAGGTGTTCGAAGCGGCCAAATTGCGCCGCACCAATGGCCGCCAGACCTTGCTGTTCGTCGACGAGATCCATCGCTTCAACCGTGCCCAGCAGGACAGCTTTCTCCCGGTCATGGAGGACGGGACAGTCGTGCTGGTTGGCGCCACGACCGAAAACCCGTCCTTCGAACTGAATGCCGCTTTGTTGTCACGCGCGCGCGTTCTGGTCTTCCATTCGCTTGGCGAGGAGAGCATCTCCAAGCTGATGGTGCGGGCGGAGGAGACCGAGGGCAGGGCGCTGCCGCGGACCATGCTCATCCGCATGAGCGATGGCGACGGCCGGGCCTCGCTGACGCTCGCGGAAGAAGTCTGGCGGGCAGCCAAACCCGGCGAGGTCTTCGATCCCGAGGGACTGCAGCGCATCGTCCAGCGCCGCGCGCCGATCTACGACAAGGGCCAGGACGGCCATTACAATCTGATCTCGGCGCTGCACAAATCGGTACGCGGTTCAGACCCTGACGCGGCTCTCTACTATCTCGCACGCATGTTCGATGCGGGCGAGGATCCGCTCTATCTAGGCCGCCGGCTGGTGCGCATGGCGATGGAAGACATCGGCCTTGCCGACCCGCAGGCGCTTGTCGTCGCCAATGCCGCCAAGGATGCCTACGACTATCTCGGCTCGCCCGAGGGCGAGTTGGCGTTTGCCGAGGCCACCGTCTATCTCGCCACCGCGCCCAAATCCAACGCCGTCTACAATGCTTTCAAGGCTGCCACGCGGGCCGCGAAGGAACACGGCTCGCTGCTGCCGCCCAAGCACATCCTCAACGCACCGACAAAGCTGATGAAAGAGGAGGATTACGGCGCCGGCTATCGTTACGACCATGACGAGCCGGATGCCTTTTCGGGGCAGGATTATTTTCCCGAGAAGATGGGCCGCCAGACCTTCTATGATCCGCCCGAGCGCGGCTTCGAGCGCGACATCAGGAAGCGGCTCGACTATTGGGCGAAGCTGCGCAAGGAGCGGGAGTAGCAGGCTTGCGTGAGGCCGTTGACCAGATCCGCCAGGCAGCCAGCCGGCCGCGATAGCAGGGCCGTTGTGTGGTAACCCAAAAAACCTTATCAAGGCGCACGACCGGGCGGTGGTCGTTGCCGTGATTTGGGCACTTCATTCGCAACAGGATCGCGCTCCGCGCGTGGAAAAATGACAAAAACCCTTCGCAAGTCCCTTCGCAAATTCGCCATTGCCATCCCGCTTCTCGCCCTTGGCTTCTATTTCATTCCCATCCTGACGACGATCTTCATCATCTGCGGCCTGATCGACGTGCTGCGCAACGACCGCAAGGATCTGTCGCTGTTCTCAGGCTATTTTCTCGGCAACGGCCTGTTCACCTGGCTGCTTTCGCCGTTCAATCTGCTGGTCGACCTCTTGTGCTACAGAAATCCAGGTGTCTGGAAGCTGGAGCAGTTTCCCGCCGACTATCAGCGCGAGGTCAACGAGGTCCTGGACATCTTCAAGGCGCGCAAAGATGAGATCATTGCCGATATCGACGCCAATTTCGGCGCCGGCCGGCGCGGCATGTATGTCTACCAGTGGTACGGTAAGCACAGGATCGACAACGTCGCCGAGTTCAACAAGGATTTCAAATACATCAAGACCATAGCCGTTTCCGTCTTCAGCAAGCGCGAATCGACGTCCTGGCATTTCGGCCCGCTGCGGCTCAGCCTGCGCATCCTCTACAATCTGATCCCGGTTAAGTCGGAGATTTTCGTCGAGTGCGGCAACGTCAAGAATTATTGGTACGACAATCCGCTGTTCATCTTCGACGACACGCTGCTGCATCGCTCGGTCAACGAGTATGACGGACGCCGCTACTGCGTGTTCATGGACATCATCCGGCCGTCTCCGGTTCCCAGACTGATCGCGGGTATGCTCTCAATCGTCTCGGTCAGCGTCGAGCGCATCAATTCCATGTTCTACAAGAACTGGAAGATGATCGGTTCGACCAAGCCGAAGAATGCCGAGACGACCTGAGCAGGCAATCGCTCAATGCAGCTGGCGGCATCGGCTGAATTTGAATAGCCCGGGGAAGTACCGAAGATGTTCAATCTGTTTCTCGTCGTCGTCGGTGGCGGCATCGGTGCCGGAATTCGTCACCTTACCAACATCGGCGCGCTGCGTTTTGTCGGCCCCAGCTATCCCTGGGGCACGATGGCCATCAACATCATTGGCTCCTTCGCCATGGGGCTGTTCATCGCCTCCATGATGCGCCGTGGCGGATCGAACGAGGTCAGGCTGTTCGTTGCTACCGGCATTCTCGGCGGCTTCACCACCTTCTCCGCCTTTTCGCTCGATTTCGCGACGCTGTGGGAGCGGGGAGCCACGCTGCCTGCGCTGGCTTATGCCCTTGCCAGCGTCATTGGCGCCATTATCGCCCTGTTTCTGGGACTTTGGCTCGCAAGAAGCCTGCCTTAGTGCTATTGCCGCGCCAAGAACAGGCCGAGCTTCGCTCGGGAAACGGATAAGCGACAAAAAACATGGCAGGCGTTGAACAGATCACGGTGGAGGCCGGCGAGGCGGGCATGCGGCTCGACCGCTGGTTCAAGACCCATTTCCCGGGCCTTGGTTTCGGCCATTTGCAGAAGCTTCTGCGCTCCGGCCAGATCCGCGTCGATGGCGGACGGGTCAAGGCCGACACCCGTGTCGAGCCCGGCCAGATGGTTCGCGTCCCACCGCTCGAGGTCGACAAG
>NZ_RZTF01000215.1:0-11178 GCF_004023175.1 Mesorhizobium sp. M7A.F.Ca.MR.362.00.0.0 | reverse complement strand
GTCTGGGTGCTGGTCTGGGTTTTGCTGACGGCGGCAGCGTTTGTTCGTCTCGACACCCCGGCCGGAATGCTTCACGGCAAGTGGTCGGCGGGATTTGCCCGGACTGCCGACTTTTTCACCCAGTTCGGCCTGGGTGGCTGGTATCTCATTCCCTCAGTGCTTCTGCTTGTCGCCGCGAACCTGACGGATTGGCGAAGCCTCTCGCGGCGCTCGCTGATGCTGCTCTACAACTGGACCTGCCTGGCTTTTCTGGTGCTGTGCGCCACCGGCCTGTCGGGGATCGCCGTCAATGTGCTGAAATATGCCATTGGCCGGGCTCGCCCCCTCTATTACGAGGACTTTGGCGTGCTGACCCTGCACCCCTTCGCTTTCGATGCGCGCTTCGCCGGCTTTCCGTCCGGCCATGGTACGACGATGGGCGCGGTGTTCGGGGTCGCTTTGCTGTTGTTTCCGCGGCGCTGGTACATCGCCCTGGCGATCACCGCTTGTATCGCCTCGACCCGTATCTTCGTTGGCGCGCACTATCCCAGCGACACCGTCGCCGGCTTCGGCCTTGGCTGCGGCTTCGCGCTCGCCTGCGGGCTGGTCTTTGCCCGGCTCGGCTTCATTTTCCGGCCGATGCCGTCGGGACTGCCGGTCCGCAAGAGAACGTTTCGGCTGATCGGACCGACAAGGAAGGCTGCCTGAGCATTCGAAGTTCAGTTGCCGTCCAGTCCGCCATAGGATCTGACCAGGCCGGCCATGCCGGGCGACTGGTGGTCTTCGCTTTCCAGCCCCTGTGCAACGCCGACGCGATCGGCGACCGGCCGGTTCTGGCTGACCTTCCACTTGCCGTGGATTTCGCTGATCTCGATTTCCAGCCCGATAATGCCCTTGATCTGCGACTGGATGAAGGGCTCCGGCGCATCGGTCACCGCCCAGGGTGCGGCGCGGGCGCCTTCCTGGGAGACGGTCAGATCGGCGATCTGCTGCGCCAGCCAGTCCTGATCATCCATCACCTTGACGGTGCCGCGAACCTGCACGATGGCGTAATTCCACGTCGGCACCACCTTGCCGGTCTCGCGCTTGGTCTCGTACCAGGACGGCGTCACATAGGCATCGCTGCCCTGGAAGACGATCAGCACGGGGGATGCCGGGCTGTCGGCCAACAGGCGCCATTGCGGGTTGGCCCGCGCCAGATGGGCGCGCAGCCTGCCGTTAGGCCCGATTTCCGCGTCGAGCAGGAACGGGACAGCGTTGGCGACCGGCCCATCGGGCCCGTTGGAAACCAACAGGCCCAGCGGATGCGTCCGGATCAGCCCGTGCAGGATTTCCGGCCGCGTTTCCCTGAAATGAGGAGGTTCGTACATCGCCGTCCGTTCTTTCCTTGTTTATCTCAGCCGCTTCGGACGCGGATCCGACAATTCGCCGGCCAGCCGGCGGTCGAGATAGTCGGCGCATTCCTCGAGCAGCAGGTCGGCATCGTTGGCGAAGAAATGGTTGGCGCCGGGCAAGGTCTTTTGCGTGATGGTGATGCCCTTCTGCGTGTGCAGCTTGTCGACCAGACCCTGCACATCCTTCGGCGGCGCTACCTTGTCGGCATCGCCATGGATGATCAGGCCCGATGACGGGCAGGGCGCCAGGAACGAGAAATCATAGGTGTTGGGCTGCGGCGCGATCGAGATGAAGCCTTCGATCTCCGGCCGGCGCATCAGAAGCTGCATGCCGATCCAGGAGCCGAAGGAGTAGCCGGCGACCCAGCAGCTCTTGGAATCGGGATGCAGCGACTGCACCCAGTCCAAAGCGGCGGCGGCGTCCGACAGCTCGCCGGTGCCATGGTCGAATTCGCCCTGACTGCGGCCGATGCCGCGGAAATTGAAGCGAAGCGTGGTGAAATCCCGCTTCTGGAACATGTAGAAGAGGTCGTAGACGATCTTGTTGTTCATCGTGCCGCCGAATTGCGGATGCGGATGCAGCACGATGGCAATCGGCGCGCTCTTTTCCTTGGAAGGCTGATAGCGACCCTCCAGGCGGCCGGCAGGACCGGTGAAAATGACCTCAGGCATAAAATACTCCACTTGGTAATACGAACGCGCGGTGCCTGGAACGTTTCCTCTGGCCTTGACGCAGGGCGAGCGTCTTCTTAGAAGCTAGTTTAGAATTGTTCAAAACTGAGTGGCAAGACATCGAGCCCGGCCACCCGCGCCGCAAGCCGCGTAAATAGGACGGCTCGCCTTGGAATTTCAAGGAAATAACGCCATACGACAGCGGAATGGCTTCTGACGGGACCAACTGGACGAAAATGGCCGGAATACGCGCCTATCTCGACTACAATGCCAGTGCGCCGCTGCTTGCCGCGGCCCGCGAGGCTATGGTCGCGGCCCTTGACGTCGCGGCCAATCCGTCATCGGTTCACGCCGAGGGGCGCGCGGCCCGCCGCCTGATCGAGACCGCCAGGCGTGACGTGGCGGCGCTCGTCAACGCCAAGGCGGAGCATGTTGTGTTCACCTCCGGTGCCACGGAAGCCGCCTCGACGCTGCTGTCACCCGACTGGCAGATGGGGCGCGGCACGGTGCGCATGAGCCGGCTTTACGTGTCGGAGGCCGATCATCCCTGCCTGTTGAACGGCGGACACTTCCCCGCAGCGCAGGTGACGCGGATCGGCGTCGACGCCAACGGCATCGCCGACCTCGGCGCCTTGGCGTCGGCGCTCGGCGGTCACGACAAGAGCGAAGGCCTGCCGCTGGTCGCCATCCACGCCGCCAACAACGAAACCGGCGTCATCCAGCCGATCGATCGCATCGCCGGGATCGTCAAGGCGGCGGGCGGTATCCTTACAGTCGACGCCGTGCAGGCCGCTGGGCGTGTTCCGATCGATCTATCAGCGGGTTACGCCGATTATCTGATTCTGTCGTCGCACAAGATCGGTGGTCCTAAGGGCGTCGGCGCCATCGTCGCGGCTTCGGATTTGATGATGCCGAAGCCGTTGATCAATGGCGGCGGCCAGGAGAAGGGCCATCGCGGCGGCACCGAAAATCTCGCTGCCATTGCCGGTTTTGGCGTGGCCGCCCGCGAGGCCCTGGCCGGATTGCCGGCCATGGATGCCGTGCGCCAGCGCCGCGACGAGGTCGAGGCCATCGTCAAATCGCTGGTGCCGGACGCGGAAATCTTCGGAACCGGTGCGCCAAGGCTTGCCAATACGGCATTCTTCGCTATTGCGGGCGTCAAAGCCGAAACCGCGCAGATTGCCTTCGATCTGGCCGGTGTAGCGCTGTCAGCCGGCTCTGCCTGTTCGTCTGGCAAGGTCGGACCGAGCCATGTGCTGAAAGCCATGGGATACGGCGACAGTCTCGGCGCCTTGCGGGTGTCCATCGGACCGGCGACCGGCGCGGAAGACATCGAGCTGTTTCGCGTCGCACTGGCGGGAATTACCGCACGTAGGGCGGATAGAGAACGGGCCGCGTAGCGGTTGGACGAATTTGGGCCTTTCGGCCTGGTAGAGCCGTGCGTTTCATGCTGGCCGGGTGAATTCCCGGTCGAAGCGCACTATATTAAACTTACGCTGCCGCGAGCACCTCTTCGGGGTTCGTTTTTGGCGGTGCCATAGTTTGAAAACTGTCGGGCCTTGACCCCGGCGTGGATGGAGAACGCATATGCCTGCTGTGCAGGACACGATCGATCGGGTCCGAAAGATCGACGTCGACCAATACAAATACGGATTCCAGACCGAAATCGCGATGGACAAGGCCCCCAAGGGCCTCAGCGAAGACATCATCCGTTTCATTTCGGCCAAGAAGGATGAGCCGTCCTGGATGCTGGAATGGCGTCTGGAAGCGTATCGCCGCTGGCTGACGCTTGATGAGCCGACCTGGGCGCGCGTCCACTATCCGAAGATCGATTTCCAGGACATCTATTTCTACGCGGCGCCCAAGAGCACGCCCGGCCCGACCTCGCTCAGCGATGTCGATCCCGAACTGTTGAAAGTCTACGAAAAGCTTGGCATTCCGCTGCGGGAGCAGGAAATCCTTGCCGGCGTGCAGAAGACCGACGCCTCGGAGCTCGAGGAAGTCAGCGATAACGTCTACAAATCGGGCCGCGTCGCTGTCGACGCCGTGTTCGATTCCGTCTCCGTCGTCACCACCTTCAAGAAGGAACTGGCGCAGGCCGGCGTCATCTTCTGCTCGATCTCGGAAGCCATCCGCGAGCATCCGGAGCTGGTGAAGAAATATCTCGGTTCGGTCGTGCCGACCTCAGACAATTACTACGCCACATTGAATTCCGCTGTCTTCACCGACGGCTCGTTCGTCTTCGTGCCCAAGGGCGTGCGCTGCCCGATGGAGCTGTCGACCTATTTCCGCATGAACGAGAAGAACACCGGCCAGTTCGAGCGCACGCTGATCATTGCCGAGGAGGGGGCTTACGTCTCCTATCTCGAGGGCTGCACGGCGCCGCAGCGCGACGAGAACCAGTTGCATGCCGCCGTCGTCGAACTGGTGGCGCTCGACGATGCCGAGATCAAATATTCGACGGTGCAGAACTGGTACCCCGGCGACGCCGAGGGCAAGGGCGGCATCTACAATTTCGTCACCAAGCGCGGCGACTGCCGTGGCGACCGCTCCAAGATTTCATGGACGCAGGTCGAGACCGGTTCGGCGATCACCTGGAAATATCCGAGCTGCATCCTGCGCGGTGACGATTCCCAAGGTGAATTCTATTCGATCGCCGTGTCGAACGGCTATCAGCAGGTCGACAGCGGCACCAAGATGATCCATCTCGGCAAGAACACGTCGAGCCGCATCATCTCCAAGGGCATCGCCGCCGGCTTCTCGCAGAACACCTATCGCGGCCAGGTCTCGGCGCATCGCAAGGCGACCAACGCCCGCAACTTCACCAACTGCGACTCGCTGCTGATCGGCGACCAGTGCGGCGCGCATACCGTGCCCTACATGGAAGCCAAGAATTCGACGGCGCAGTTCGAGCATGAAGCGACGACGTCGAAGATTTCCGAAGACCAGAAATTCTACGTCATGCAGCGCGGCATTCCGGAAGAGGAAGCGATCGCGCTGATCGTCAACGGCTTCGTCAAGGACGTCATCCAGCAGCTGCCGATGGAGTTCGCGGTCGAGGCGCAGAAGCTGATCGGGATTAGCCTTGAGGGCTCGGTCGGCTGACCGGATATATATTCAGGAAACAAAAAAATGCTTGAAATCAGAAATTTGCACGCCCGCATCGTCGACGATGGCACCGAAATCATCCGCGGCCTGAACCTGACGGTGAGAGCCGGCGAGGTTGCCGCGATCATGGGGCCGAACGGCTCGGGAAAATCGACGCTGTCCTACATCCTGGCCGGCCGCGAGGACTATGAGGTGACCGAAGGCGACATCCTCTACAACGGCCAGTCGATCCTCGAAATGGATCCGGCCGAGCGCGCCACGTCAGGCATTTTCCTCGCCTTCCAGTATCCGATGGAGATACCGGGCGTTGCGACCATGGAATTCCTGAAGGTGGCGATGAACGAGCAGCGCAAGGCGCGTGGCGAGGAGCCGCTGAAGATCCCGGAATTCCTGAAGCGCGTTAAGGAAGCAGCTGCCTCGCTCAGCATGGATATGGCGATGCTCAAGCGGCCGCTCAATGTCGGCTTCTCCGGTGGCGAGAAGAAGCGGGCGGAGATCCTGCAGATGAAGCTGCTGGAGCCGAAACTGTGCGTGCTCGACGAGACCGATTCCGGCCTCGACATCGATGCGCTGAAGATCGTGTCCGACGGCGTCAACGCGCTGCGCGCACCGGACCGGGCGTTCCTGGTCATCACCCACTACCAGCGCCTGCTTGAGCACATCGTGCCCGACACCGTGCACGTGCTCTACAAGGGTCAGGTCATCAAGTCAGGCGACAAGTCGCTGGCGCTCGACCTGGAAGCCAATGGCTATGCCGGCGTGATCGGCGAAGCAGCGTGAGATGCCAGAGGGCAGTTTGATGAATATGCACGCACAACCGCAGCGGACACCGGCCGAAACAGCGTTGATCGACGCCTTCGGCGACCGGTTGTCGCTGCTGCCGGGCGACGGCGCGGTGATGCTGAAGCGCGACGACGCCATCGAGACGATCAAGCACGGCCTGCCGACGCGGCGCGTCGAATCCTGGCACTACACCGACCTGCGCCGGTTGCTGAATACCGTGCCGGACTTCGACCCGGCAGCCATGGCCAAAGCCATCGCCCCGATCGTCGACGGTTCCACCGTGGTGTCGATCCTGAATGGCAAGTCCGACGCCAAAGTGCCGGTTCTTGAAGGCGTCTCTTTCCAGCGCCTGTCGGAAAAGCTGGTCGACGGCAGCGCAGCACCTGGGCTCGACCCCTATGGCAGCGACGATGCCATTGGCGCGCTGAACACGGCTTTTGTCGCCGACGGGTATTTTGTCGACATCGCCGATGGTGTGGAACTTGAAAAGCCGGTCGAGCTGCAGAACCTGCAGGCCGGCGGCCAGACCCATGTGCGCCTGGCCGTTCGTGTCGGCGCCGGCGCCAAGGCCGTTATCGTCGAGCGCCAGACGGGTGATGGCGCTGCCTTGAGCAGCTCGGTCAGCCAGGTCGTGCTCGACGAGGGCGCCGAGGTGACGTGGCTGATCGTCCAGGAGCAGCCGGAAACGGCGACGCATCTGGCGCAGTTCAAGGCCCATATCGGCAAGAATGCGAAACTGACACTGTTCGTCATGAACGCCGGGGGCAAGCTCGTGCGCCAGGAGATCATGGTCAGGACGACTGGCGAAGGCGCCGATTTCAAGCTTCGCGGCATCAACCTCCTGGCCGGCGACACCCACACCGACGTGACCATGGTTCTCGACCATGCCGTGCCGCACACGACCTCGACGGAGATCATCCGCAACGTGGTGACGGGCAAGGCGCGCGGTGTGTTCCAGGGCCGCATCAACGTCCATCAATATGCGCAGAAGACCAACGCGAAGATGGCCTGCAACACGCTGTTGCTGTCGGACGACGGCGAATTCTCGACCAAGCCCGAGCTTGAAATCTTCGCCGACGACGTGATTTGCGGCCATGGCGCGACGGTCACCGAAATCGACCACAACCATTTGTTCTACCTGATGGCGCGCGGCGTCGACGAGAAAAGCGCGCGGGGCCTGCTCGTGAAGGCCTTCGTCGCGGAGGTGATCGAGGAACTGGACGACGAGGCGATCGTCGAGGCGCTGGAAGCACGGCTCGACGGCTGGTTCGCGGCACACGGGTGATCTGATGAACGCACCGGGCAAGATCGGAGATTTCTACGACGTCGAAGCGATTCGCCGCGATTTCCCGATCCTGTCGCGGGAAGTCTACGGCAAGAAGCTGGTCTATCTCGACAATGGCGCCTCGGCACAGAAGCCGCAGGTGGTGCTGGACACAATCCAGCATGCCTATTCCCAGGAATACGCCAACGTCCATCGCGGCCTGCATTTTCTGTCGAACGCCGCGACCGACGCCTACGAAAAGGCCCGAGAGACGGTGCGCCGCTTCCTAAACGCGCCGAGCACCGACAACATCATCTTCACCTCGAACACGACTTCGGCCATCAACACGGTCGCCTATGGCTATGGCATGCCCAACATCGGCGAGGGCGACGAGATCGTGCTGTCGATCATGGAGCACCACTCCAACATCGTTCCCTGGCATTTCATCCGCGAGCGGCAGGGCGCCAAACTGGTCTGGGTGCCGGTCGACGATCTCGGCGTTTTCCACATCGAGGAATTCGAAAAGCGGCTGACCAGCAAGACAAAGCTCGTTGCCATTACCCACATGTCGAACGCGCTTGGCACTGTGACGCCGATCAAGGAGATCGTGCGCATCGCGCATTCGCGTGGAATTCCCGTGCTGGTCGACGGCAGCCAGAGCGCTGTCCACATGCCGATCGATGTGCAGGATCTCGACTGCGACTTTTTCGTCTTCACCGGGCACAAGGTTTATGGCCCGTCGGGCATCGGCGTGCTCTACGGCAAGAAGGACATTCTCGCTGGCATGCGGCCCTTCATGGGCGGCGGCGAGATGATCGAGGAGGTGACGGAAGACATCGTCACCTACAACGAGCCGCCGCACCGCTTCGAGGCCGGCACGCCGCCGATCGTCCAGGCGATCGGGCTGGGTGCTGCCCTCGACTACATGGAATCGGTCGGTCGCGAGCGCATTGCAGCCCATGAGGAAGACCTCAAGAACTACGCGCATGAGCGGCTGCGCTCCATCAATTCGCTGCGCATCTTCGGCGATGCGCCCGGCAAGGGCGCCATCATCTCGTTCGAACTGCAAGGCATTCATGCGCATGACGTGTCGATGGTGATAGACAGGCAGGGCGTTGCTGTCCGCGCCGGCACCCATTGCGCCCAGCCGCTGTTGAAACGGTTTGGCGTAACCTCCACATGCAGGGCATCGTTCGGCATGTACAATACCAGGGCCGAAGTCGACGCTTTGGCCGAGGCGCTTGAAAAAGCGCGCAAATTCTTCGGATGACGATTTTTTTGGGTGACGACCATGGATGATGCAAGCATCGCTGCCGAGACCACTCCGGAAACCGCGCCCAATGCGCTGGTTTCGGGATCGGCCATTCCAGCCGACGAACTGGCGCGGCTGACCGACGACATCGTTTCGGCGCTGAAGACGGTCTACGATCCGGAAATCCCGGCCGATATCTACGAGCTCGGCCTGATTTACAAGATCGACATCGAGGACGACCGCTCGGTCAAGATCGACATGACGCTGACCGCTCCCGGCTGCCCTGTCGCCGGCGAAATGCCCGGCTGGGTGGAGAATGCCGTCGGCGCCGTCGAAGGCGTGTCCGGCGTCGAGGTCAACATGACCTTCGACCCGCCCTGGTCGGCCGACCGCATGTCGGAAGAGGCGCAGGTGGCGGTGGGTTGGTATTGAGGGGTCAGTTGCCTCCTTTGCCATAAATTCTGGCGTAAGCCTCGATCGTTTTCGAAAAGCTTTCGGGACTGGACGGATTTCCGGCGACTATCATGCCACTTCCGACCGGGATCCAAAGTGCATTGTCATGAAGAAATAATTTTCGGCCGCGCCTAGTCAGCTTAAGCGCGTCGCCGGCGCCGGGTTTTAGCAGCAAAAGGACAGCCAAGGGTTGTTGTCCCGTTAGTGCACGGGTTACAGTCCTTAGTTCAACAGCATTTACTGCGGACCAGGGCACCGTTTCGGTTGTGATGCCGGAGTCCTCAATGCCGTCAGGGGATATAACTACGGACCGGCGCTTAAAATAAGTACGGTAGATAGAAAGTCCCATGATAAATAATAGGGCCGTGATGACGAATATGAAGATTCCTTGACTAACCATGCTTGTTTTTTGATATGAGAATAAAAATATAGAAGAAAGAAAAACTGCGATCGCAAAGAGCCTGATGAAATTATTTTTCATCTTGCCGATGTCGTCGACGCAAACCAAAATTCCGCTGGTATTGATCGAGTTGTATATTGAGTAGTTGTCGTTGTTGTCCAAAAAAGTATCTTTCATCGGAAGATATCAATGTGGACATTACGGATAACATCCAAGGCAATCAAGGTCGTGGTATTGAGCCGTGAGGCATTTGAGCGCGGTGCTTCGGGACGCGCTTTGCGGATCCGGGGTTGCGCAGGCCAACAAACTTCACCATTTTAGGGCAAGACTCATTCCACGGGCCTTGAACCCGCGTGAACGTGGAGAACGATATGGGACGCTTTGCCGTCATCACGATGACCGAAAAGGCCGCCGACCGGGTGCGCGAGATTGTCGCCGCCCGTGAGAATGCGCACGGCATCCGCCTCGGCATCAAGAAGGGCGGCTGCGCCGGCATGGAATACACGGTCGATCTGGTGACCGAGCCCAACACCAAGGACGACCATATCGAGCGCGATGGCGCCCATGTCTATGTCGCACCGGAAGCAGCACTTTTCCTGTTCGGCACCGAGATGGATTTCGAGCAGACGACGCTGCGCACCGGTTTCACCTTCCACAATCCGAACCAGAGCTCGGCCTGCGGTTGCGGCGAATCCGTCGAACTCAAGCCGGCCGACCTGAAGGCACTGGCAGAAGCCCGCGCTTCCTGAGTTTTTCCTTCGCCCCGTTTACGGGGAGAAGGTGTCACGAAGTGACGGATGATAGGCAGCGCCGGCCTCTCCAAAGTTAGCGCCGCTCCTCATCTGCCGGCGTTCGTCGTTCGAAGGCCAAGCAATTGGCTTTTTGTCCGCTGCGCGGATCACTCCTCACCTCCCCGTAAACGGCGCGAAGAAATTCACTCCACCCACATGCCCGTCCGCTTGTGCCAGTCGGCGATCGATTCCTCGGGATAGATGTCGAAGACCTTGTCATGCTTGCCAACCACCGGCTCCACCCAGTTCGCCTTGTATTTCAGCATGAGGTGCACCTTGCTTGGCGGAATGGGTAAATCGCTGTCGATCGCCGAAGCGAAGGGATGCACCAGCTCCGGCCATGTCGGGTCGTAGAGCCAAAGGGCTGAGCCGCATTTCTTGCAGAAATTGCGCTCGCCGGTTGAGATTTCGCAATGCGGATGCTCGTCGTCCTCGATCTCCGCCCGAAAGACGCCGAGGCTGCGCTTGCCCCTGATGTTCAGTGTTTCGTTGTCGGCACCGAGATTGATGGCAAACCCGCCGCCGCCCTGCTGCTTGCGGCAGATCGAGCAGTAGCACAGCATGAATGGCGCCGGCGTGTGGCTCTCCACCTCGAAACGGACGGCATTGCAGCGGCAGGAGCCTTTGAGCAGCACGGGCATAGCGGGAAACTCCGATCGACCTCACACAACCTGTCAGCATGATTTTGGTTGCGGCGATGACAAGGCCAAACGCCGGTGACATGATCGCGGCATGGACAATGAACGCATCGCCGAACTGTTCGAAGGCCTCGGCCCGGTCAGCATCCGAAAACTGTTCGGCGGCAAGGGCATCTATTTCGACGGTGTCATCGTCGCCATCGTGCTGCGTGGCGAATTGCTGCTGAAGGCCGACGAGCAAAGCGTGCCCGAGTTCGAGGCCGCCGGCTGCACGCAATGGACCTATACCGGCTCGCGCCACGGCAAGCTGGTCGCCATGCCCTACTGGAGCGTTCCAGACAGCGCTTTCGATGATCCCGACGAGATGACGATCTGGGCACGCCGGGCCTATGAGGCGGGGCGACGGGCGGGGAAGTAGATTCACGCAAGCGCGAGGCCACCCCC
>NZ_RZTF01000214.1:5521-11209 GCF_004023175.1 Mesorhizobium sp. M7A.F.Ca.MR.362.00.0.0 | reverse complement strand
CAGCGTGACGACGCCGACTTCCGGTTTGCCGGGCGCGCCCATGCCGGCGGGGGCGCTGCCCTCCTGCGAGCAGGACGCCAGCAGAAAGGTAGCGGCGAACATCGCGGCCCAGGGCGCCAGATGGCGTGCCGAAAAACGAGGCTGGCTAGGCTTGGAAATCATGGCCTGGATCTTTCCCTGGAGTTGTGTACGCGTTGGCAATGGACCGCTTGGTCGAGGGGCATGCCGATCCATATGATGATAGGCCGCACCCGTCGGCGGGCGGCGACGAGCAATGCTTGGAAGCGGCTCATGTCGCGCTCCTTCTCGGCGGCCGGAGCTGCTCGAAAGTCGAGTAGCTGGCCTCGATGCCCACCAACATCATTATGCCGATCAGCGAGGACATGCCAAGCGCCTTGCCGGAGTTCACGCGATCTTGCGGTCATGATGTCCATGGTTGTCGAGCGGCTGCGAGAGCGGAAGCGACAGCCGCCAGGCGGCGAAGCGCAGGCGGATCGCGCCCTTCAGCGTGTCGACCGGGAGCGCCAGCGGCATATCGCGTCCGGCAGGTCCGAACGAGAGCCTCGGGCTGGCGGACGCGAGCAGCCGCAGCATGATCATGGCTTCCCACACTATCGTGCTTCCATTGCATGGTTCGAATTGGCATTCGAACTGGACGTGATTGAAACGAGGGATGGCGGAGATACGCCCGCCATCCCCCGGAGAACCGGCCGGCCCGAGAACGGGTTGGGTACCGGGCCGGCCGGTGCAGTCGGTCAGAGTTGTCAGTCGTTCCCGGGCTGGGGCGAGAGCTGCCTGCCATCGTTGGGCAGGCCTCTGGGGCCGGCTGCATCGTTCGGCGGCCCGCCCCAGGGACCGGGGGGTGATCCATGGGGGCGTTCCGCCGAAGCGAGGACTTCGAGTTGTTCGGGCGTCAGCTTGGCACGCAGTTCCGCGATCGCGTCCTTCAGTTTACCGGCCGAAACCGCGCGGGCGGTGACATCGTCGGCCAGCTTTTCCTGGAACGCGAAAGGATCAGGCTTGCCGCCGGGACCCGCCGCGTCGGGACCCTTCGCTTCAGCACTACCGGGCCGCCCGTGGTCAGGCTGAGGCGGCGAAAGCACCGCCTGCAGCGCGCTGGTGTAGTCGCGCCAGGCGTCGAGTTGTTCGGTGCGGATGCCAACGCGGGTCTCCAGCGCGGCGAGCCGGGCGGCCAGCATGAATTCCGGCGGCGGACCCATGCGGCGGGGGCCAAAGCCCTGCGGGCCAAAACCCTGTGAGCCAGGCCGCATTGGTCCATGCGGGCCGGGTCCAGCCATCGGGCCGTGATCTGGGCCGTCCTGAATGGCCATGACAGGTGGCGGCTCGCCGGGTCCGGCGCCGGGATCGGGCTGCGCTGCCAGCGCGGGGTGAATTGCGGCGACGGAAAACAGGCCGAGCGCAAGAAGTCTGCTTCGCATAAAGATGTTCCTTTCTCTCATGCTTCGGACAGTTCAGAGGATAGGAAGCGTCTTTGTCCGCTTCGCGTCGGCGTGTTGCCGAAGGTTTCCGCAAAAGGGCAATTTGTTTCCGAATGTTTCCCTCGGGCCCCCGGAAACGTTCGGTTGCAATTTTCCATGCCGCTCGGGCGCGGCTCCTCCTATAATCGTGGCCAAGGCAAGGGCACGATTGATGCAGTCACAACCCCATATCCTCGTCGTCGACGACGACCGCGAGATCAGGACGCTTCTCCAGCGTTACCTCGACAGCCAGGGCTTTCGCGTCACGGCGGCGGCGGACCGGCGCGAATGCGAGCAACGGCTTGGCGCGGGCCAATTCGACCTGATCGTGCTCGACGTCATGCTGCCGGACGGCTCGGGGCTCGATATCTGCCGCGGCTTGCGCGACCGCAAGCCGCACACCCCGATCATCCTGCTGACCGCGCTGAAGGAAGATGTCGACCGCATCATTGGCCTGGAACTCGGCGCCGACGACTATCTCGGCAAGCCGTTCAACCCGCGTGAGCTCATTGCCCGCATCCGTGCCGTGCTCAGGCGCTCGGCGCCCGAGGAGGCGCCCGCCTCCCCGCGCGCGCGTACCTACCGCTTCGCCGGCTACAGGCTGGAGCCGGACACCCGCAAGGTGACGGATGCACAAGGCGTGGCCGTCGACCTTACGGGCGCCGAGTTCGACCTCTTGCAGGTGTTTCTCGACCGCCCCGGCCGGCTTTTGTCGCGTGACCAGCTTCTCGACCTGACGCAAGGCCGCGAGCGCGACCCGCTCGAGCGTTCGGTCGATGTGCTGGTGAGCCGGCTACGCCGCAAATTTTCCGACACCGGCGACGGGCCGCTGTTCAAGACCGTGCGCAATGGCGGCTACCAGCTCACCGCGCGCGTCGAGACCGTGGAGAGCCACGCGTGAATTCGCTGCGCCGCCGTCTCATCCTGCTGCTGGTCGCCTCGATCGTCGGCGTCGTCGGCCTGGCGACGGCCGCCGTCATCAGCGTGCGCGGCGGCGGACCGCCGCCGGAACTGACCGTGCCCTGGATTGCCCAACAGATGGAACTGGTGGTGCGGCTTTTGCCGGGGCCGGTCCCCGACGTCCTGCGGGTGCAATTCGCCGACCATCCGGCGGGCGGCAAGGTGGCTCGTGCGGAAACGGCGATGCTCAACGACATCCTGCACCGCCGTGGCCTCGACTTCCCGGCGGTCGTCAACGAGAAGTCGGACGAACCCGGCCAGATCGCATCGATGCACCTGCCTGACAGCCGCTGGGCGATCATGGAGGTGCCGCACCTCAAGCCGCCGCGTCGCGAATGGCTGGTTCTGGCCGGCTGGATCTCGCTGATCGTCGCCGGCGCCACGGCGGTGTCGGTCTATTTCACCTCGGTGCTGATCCGCCCGCTCGAGATGCTGGAGGCCGCCGTCTCCAAGATCGGATCGGACGGCGTGCTGGCGGCGGTGCCGGAAGTGGGCTCGGCCGAGGTCAAGGCCACCGCGCATGCGCTGAACCAACTCTCGTCGCGGCTGCGGACCGCCATGGAAAGCCGCATGCGGCTGGTCGCCGCCGCCGGCCATGATCTGCGAACGCCGATGACGCGCATGCGGCTGCGCGCCGAATTCCTCGACGACGAACGCGACAAATGGCTTCACGACCTCGACGAACTCGACCGCATCGCCGACAGCGCCATCCGTCTGGTGCGCGAAGAGGTGAACCAGGACGCCGTCGAACCGGTCGACCTGGCAAAGACGGTGCGCGATATCGAAGCCGAGATGGCATCGCTCGGCCATGCCGTGTCGATCGGGCACCTGGACAAGGTTTGCGTGCGGGCCGGCGCGCTTGGCCTGCGCCGCGCCTTACGCAACCTGATCGTCAACGCCGCCACCCATGGCAAGGCGTGCCGCATCGACCTGGCCGCAGCCGACAATCGCGCCGTTCTGACCATATCTGACCACGGCCCGGGCATACCCACGGAACTCCTGAACAAGGCGTTCGAGCCCTTCTTCCGCGTCAACCCCGGCCGCCTGCAATCCGTCCCCGGAGCCGGTCTTGGCCTCGCCATCGCCAAGGAGATCGTCGAGCGCTACGGGGGCACGATAACGCTGGAAAACCGCCCGGGCGGCGGGCTGGAACAGACGGTGGTGTTCGACGCGGTGTAACGGTTAGCGGTCAGCCGAGTAATCGGCGTTGACGAAAAAACAGAGACGATGCTGCACCGCGCAAAGCCAATGTTCCAAATCATATCTCCACGGAGCCAGGACCGAACCCATATAGCCAAAATATAGATCGCAAAATTTCTTGTGATCCAACAAAGAACTAGGCTCTCAAGCCAGGAGCTCCTCAATCAACCGAGGCGGGAACATCGGCACAAATTAAACCACAGCGTTTAAATTCTGAGGAAACTCGCCAGAAATGGCGAGAACCGGCCGGTTTGTCAATTTTTAGCACTTGCTCACATAAGTATTTCAGCCGGGTAGATTTTTTGTGTTGCGCTGCACAACGCCGTAGCCGAACGATCTCCTAGTGGGACTCGTTTGCGACTGGACATACGCCGTGGAGGATTCCGCCAGGTTGACCAGCTTGAGTTGTCCGTCCGTCGATTTCGAGCCCGGCCCGGCCGTGCTCGCAATGCGCAGATTTGCGGGTGCCTTGGCGGGTCTCGTCCGCCTTAGCCTGCCGCTCGAAACGGCCGGCTGGCGGCCTCATCGCGGATATCACGCCGGCGGAAGCCGCTGATGGGAAGCGCCCGTGACATCCAACTTGATGCGTTGAGAGCTATCGCCGTAACGATGGTGTTGTATTCCCATTTCTTCGCGGAGGGACCTTCGTTCTGGGGCCATATCGGTGTGCGGCTGTTCTTCGTGCTGAGCGGCTTCCTGATCACGCGCCTGCTCCTGGAGGCGCGCTCGGCCACCGAATTCGAAACCGGCCCGGCGCTGCGCTCCTTCTACATCCGGCGGATGTTGCGGATATTCCCGCCCTATTTTGCCGTCCTGGGTTTCGTCTGGCTGGTCGACCTGGATCAGTCCAGGGGATCGCTGGTCTGGCATGCGCTTTATCTGTCGAACTTCTGGTATGCGCTGCAAAATAACTGGAACCCTTGGGTGCTGGGCCATTTCTGGAGCCTGAGCATCGAGGAGCAGTTCTATCTTGCCTGGCCGCTGGTCGTCCTGCTGGCCCCACGCCGCCGCTTCGAGGCCATCTGCATCGCCGTCATCGCACTGTCGCTGGCCTATCGCTTCTATTGGCCGATCACCGCCACGCCGACGCTGACGCGCGACCTGCTGCCGCCGGCATCCATGGATGCGCTGGCGTCGGGCGCGCTGCTTGCCTGCTGGCATTTTAGGGGCGCCGGCCTGCCGCACTGGATGCGGCTGGGCTGGCCTGCCTTCGCGGCCGCATTCCTTGTCATCGAGTGGTTAGTCCCGGAGCCCGCCGATCCGACACTGGAATGGGCCCGCTGGCTGCTGCGGGAAGTCCTGCCCCTGGTGCCGCTGATGGTCATCGTGGCAGCCTGTTCGCGCGGCCTTGGCGGCATCCTGGGCAGGCTTGCCGAAGTGCCGCCGCTGCTTGGCCTCGGCCGCATCAGCTACGGCGTCTATCTCTATCATCCGATATTGCTGTCGCTCGCCGTCAAGGCGCAGCCCTGGATTCCGCTCAACGTCTCGGAGCAAGGGCCAGGGCGATTCCTGGTCGCGGGCGCCGCCACGATTGTCGCGGCCTGGATTTCCTGGGTGGTTTTCGAGAGGCCGCTCAACAGCCTGAAGCGCTACTTCCCCTATGTCGCGCGCACCCGCTCTGCACAGGGCAGCCATGATGGCTGGCTCGCGACGGCGGCCGTCGGACCGCCCGATGGCCGCACACCGGCGCTCGAACTCCAGCGCACGGATGCAAGACGATGACCGCCGCGCCGCTCGTCTCCGTCCTGTTGCCGGTCTACAATGCCGGCCCCTATCTCGCCGCCGCGCTGGGAAGCATCCTGCGGCAGGATCACAGTCGCCTGGAGATCATCGCGATCGATGACGGCTCGACCGACAATTCGCTCGAGATACTCGAGCGATGCCAAAAGGCCGATAGCCGCATTTCGATCGTCTCGCGCGAAAACCGCGGCCTCGTCGCGACGCTCAACGAAGGGCTGGCGCTCGCCCGGGGCGAACTGGTTGCACGGATGGATGCCGACGACGTCGCCTATCCCTGGCGTCTGTCGCGCCAGGTGGCGCTGTTCGAGCG